>MAIU01000017.1 GCA_003344655.1 Candidatus Korarchaeota archaeon NZ13-K | reverse complement strand
CTTTACCTAAGGATGTGGGGATTTCCTCCTTCGATGAGGGTTTGGGAGGAGATCCTTCCAATCCTGAGAAGGAGCGGGGTTGCCCCGAAGGGGTGCGAGACCGATGATATGCCCCCGATGAACCCGGAGGGGGCTGAGGTTGATGTGCACCAAGGCTTACATAGGTTTACAAGTGCCTATGTAAGCCGAACCCCGAACCCCCGGCCTATGATCCCATTCGCCAGGGCCACCTTCAGGGGGTCCGTCAGGAGGATCGTAGATGAGAGGGCCAATGCCAATGAAACCTCCCCCAAGGTGAGCCTGGGGACAATGAAACCGGCGAGGGCCATAAGGGTGAAGATGGATGATGTTCCCAGCATCGAGAGGATCAGCTCCCGGCCCGGCCTCGATCTCCAGAAGAACCCCCTCTCCCTGGCCTGCAGGATCCTGAACTGGCTGGTGTAGATGAGGGAGAGGAGTAGCATCCCCCTCGAGGTGCTCCAATCCAGCCCGAGATGCAGGGCCAGCCAGAGCACCGCCAAGGGAGGAATAACGTATAGGAGGCCCATTGGAAGGGAGAACTCCAGAATTCTCCGCATTTCCCATCTCGCGGGCTTCTTCGAGGGTGTCTGGTTGTCAGTCGCTATGGACATCGTTAGGAAGTCGTTCGCAATTAGGAGAAGCGCCATGTCAAGCGGGGTCAGTGCCATTCTCCTGATCCAGAGCATCGCCAGTAGCATGACCCCAATCGTCTGCAGGATCTTCACTATCTTGTTCACGACCCACGTCAGGGCCCTCTCATGTATCACCCTGCTGATCCTCACCGCATCGACTATGACGGAGAGCCCGGATCTGACGAGCACGATGCTGGCAGCGCTCTTCGCGGCATCCGTCGCGCCCTCTACGGCGATGCCCACATCAGCCTGACTAAGGGCCGGGGCATCGTTGACCCCGTCCCCGGTCACGGCGACGATGTGCCCTCTCTGCTGAAGCCCCCTCACGATGTCGAACTTATCCTCGGGGAGGACCTCCGCGAGGCCGTCAAGTTCCTCGATGTCAACGCCCTCCCGAATCCTCCGCACGGAGATGACCTTCTCTCCCAAGCCGACCAAGCGGGCTATCTCCCGCGCCACCGCCTCGTTGTCACCGGTCAGCATCATGGGCCTGACGCCCAGATCCCTCAGCTCCCTTATGAGTTCGCCTGACTCCGGTCTTGGGGGATCCAGCATGTGTATGAGGCCGAGGAACCTGAGATTAGGATCGTTCTCATTGCCCGCGGCAACGGCCAGGGTTCTGAGGCCCTTACTCGAGGCTTCCGAGAGCTTCTCCTCTAGGAACCTCCTCTCGGCCTCTCCCTGCTCGCAAAGCCCGAGGATCGTGTGGGGCTCCCCTAGCGCGATCCTGATCATCCTGCCGTCCTCCTCCACGGTGGCCTCCCTCCTCTTTAGGGAGGGATCGAAGGGGGTGAGCTTCAGCAGTCTGAGCCTCCCCACCCCGATGCCACGGGTGCGCTCGATTATCGCTAGCTCCAGCGGATCGAGGGACTCCTCCCTCGCAACGCACGAGGCGTACTCCAAAAGCTTTTCCTCGCTCACATTCAGGGCATCTATTTGAGCGACCCGGAGCCTGTTGAGCGTCAGGGTCCCTGTCTTGTCGAAGCACATTACATCCACAGCCGCCAGGTCCTCCGAGGCGCCCAGTCTCGTGACCAGGATCCCCCGCCTGGACATCTCGATGGCCCCATATGCCTGGAGTATCGTGAGGACGGCTGGAAGGGCGACTGGGACCGAGGACATGAGGAAAACGATGCCAAGGCTGATCAGATCAAATAATCTCCACCCCTCGTAGATCCCAACGGCAAAAGCTATTGCGAGGCCGATCACACCCAGAAAGAACATATTCCTCATGACGGTCAGGATGGTCTCCTCCTGGAGGGATCTCGAATCAGCGGATTTGACGAGCTCTATGGTCCTGCCGTAGTAAGTCCTGCTGCCCGTGCTCACCACGACGCATTTAGCCTCACCGCGCTTCACCAAGGAGCCTGAGAAGAGAATTTCCCCCCTCCTCCTCTCCACCGGGAGGCTCTCCCCGGTGAGGGCGGACTGATCCACGAGCAGTTCGCCCTCAATGATCCTCGAGTCAGCCGGGACCATGCTTCCCAGCCTGAGGAAGATGACATCCCCTGGGACGAGCTCCCTCGCATCCTTCTCGACCCACCTTCCATCGCGGAGGACGCTGACCTTCACGCGAAGCCTCCTCCTCAACGACTCGATGGCTCTCCTGCTGGACCTGGCATGGAGGTGCCCCAGGGTGGCGTTCATCACGAGGAGCGCGATCATGATCCCGGCCTCGAGGACCCTGCCCGTCAGGTAGGAGAGGATAGCCGTGGCCTCCATGAGCCACGGCAGCGGACCCCAGTATCTCCTCAGGTACTTGAGCAGCGGATTCTCCTTCCTCTCCGTGACCTCGTTCGGTCCCAGCTCCCGCAGCCTTCTCTCGGCCTCCTCCTCGCTCAGTCCCCTTGGGGAACTGCCAAGAGTGCGGAGGATCTCCTCAATGTCCGCTTCCATTGCGAGCCGATGTCCAGTCGAATTTATAAAGCTCATGAGATGCCGTGATCATTAAAGCGGCTCGCTGAGCAGCTGAAGGGGTCCCACAGATAGGATGAAGCTCCGAGAGGGGAGGATCGAATGGCATGGAGGCGCTCCATACATCCGATGTCATGCGAGGAGGTGAGCTCGACGATCTCGGGGGCTGCATGGATGATCAGCGGGCTACGTCCCACGACTCCATCCCCAGCCCCCAAAAAGTTAAATTCATGGCCTGGACCTTCCCCTCATGGGTCACGCAACAAAATCTCACCCGGAGAACGGGCGATTCCCGAGCCTGAGGGATGTCTTCAGGGCCAAGCGCGTTATAAGCAGATTCCTGCCTAGGACACCGCTGCTGCACTCTAAATCGCTTTCCAGCGATCTCGGATTCGATGTTTACCTGAAATATGAGTGCGTGCTGCCCACGAGGGCCTTCAAGGTCAGGGGAATGGTCTACTATGTCAACGTGATGGGGGACAGGATCAGGAAAGGGATAGTGGTCGCCTCCACTGGGAACTTCGCCCAGGCAGCAGCTTACGCGGCCTCCCTGGCCGGGCTGAGGTCGGTCATAGTCATGCCCCATGGGGTTCCCGAGAACAAGGTGGAGGCCGTCAGGGCTTTGGGCGGTGAGGTGGTGTTCCACGGTAACGTGTTCGATGAGAGTCTCGACTACGCAATCGAATACTCAAAAAAGCATGATATGACATTCGTTCACAGTGCCAACGAACCTCTCCTCTTTGCCGGTGTTGGGACAATGCATCTGGAGGTCCTTGAAGATCTTCCGGATGTGAGCGTCGTCCTGAACCCCATAGGTGGAGGATCGGGAGCCTGCGGTGCTGTGATCGTCTACAAGGCCGCGGATCCCTCCATCAGGGTCATCGGCGTTCAGGCCGAGGGGGCATCCAGCTTCCATCAGTCCCTGAGATCCGGGAGGCTGGTGAGCACGGGAAGGGCCGATACGATAGCGGAGGGTCTGGCCACATCCAGGGCCTACGAGCTCCCCTTCGAGATACTCAGGGGGAGGATAGATGATGTTATCCTCGTGAGCGATGGTGAGATGGTGCGCGCCATCAGGGAGCTTTACAGGCGCGAGAGGATCCTGGCAGAGCCGGCCGGAGCGGCATCCCTGGCGGCCGCTATGAGGATCAGGGGCGCGCTTGAGGGGGAGAAGGTCGTTTTGATGGTGACGGGCTGCAACCTCAGGACCGATCTCCTCCGCGAGGTTTTGGGATGAACACAAAAATCCCCATCCCGTCTTGAGCCTCTAAGGGCTCAGAGATGCCTTCGAGGAGCTTCGCCTTGGCCATCAACCGTATCGTCCGCTCGATTTGAAACATCAGCGGGTCATGGCTCCCATCATTATCGATAGCGCCTTGAGGGACTCGTCAGTCCTGATGAGCAGCCTACCTTCTCTCTCAGCCGGAGCGTCACCACTTCAACATGCCCGGTGAGGGCCTTCAATGGTGCAATTGAGCCCATGACCGCAGCGGGGAGGAACCTCAGGGCTATGATGGTCCTCAGAGCTCCGATCATCGAACACGGGGATTGATGAGGTGAAACCTTGAGAAGGGAGACGCCAGAGACGGGTCCTGGGCAACCAGAGCCCAGGTGATCGCGATATGCCTCAACCCGGGGTTGAGGAGTGAAAAAATTTGTTCAATGGGATCAGATCCTGATGCCCAGGGGGGTGAGTATGAACTTAAGGGAGACGTAGAGGAACACCAGCCCGAATAGAAGCTTTATCGCCCATGCCGGGAGCTTGGGAACGAGTCTCGCCCCTATCTGGGCCCCAAAGGCGGTTCCAACTCCCAGGAGGAGAGCTGCTATCAGATCAACGTAACCCTGGGCGAGCTTGAAGGCCCCCGAGACGAGGGCCATCGATATGAAGGAGGCTAGGGATGTTCCAACGGCCAGCTTCACGGGGGCTCCGAGGATGTAGATGAACGAGGGAACCAGGGCGTATCCGCCTCCCAGTCCCACTATACCGGTTAGGACTCCTATGAGGAAGCCAAGTATACCTTTCCTCGCACCGCTTCCCGGTATCTCCTTCCCCTCCCCTGCGCCCATGGACCTCCTCGAGCCCTCATATATCATCCTGATCGAGACGTAGAGGAAGGCCAGGCCAAGTATCAGGCTTAGGATGGAAGTGTTTCCAGCGAGCAGGATGAATATAAGGCTTCCCACGGCAGCACCGACCGCACCAGAGATCGCTATGACCTTGGCAGTTTTGTAATCGACGTTCCCTATCCTTATGTGTCCCACGGCCCCCGAGCTTGCGGTTATTATGACGGCCGTTATGGTCGTCCCTATGGCCACGGGCAGCCTGTAGCCGAAGAGGAAGGCCAGGGCCGGGAGCATTATGACGCAGCCTCCGGTCCCCAAGAGGCCTCCAACTATGCCGCCGGCCAGGCCCGTCAGGAGGAGCGCTATCTCCCGGAGCATCATCCTCCCCACCGTAAAAATTCATTCCGTAATTTTTATAAACATTTTAGTTACAAATTGTAATATGATCAGGGGGCTGGGTGAGAGGGAGAAGAGGCTCATAAGGCTCCTGCAGGCCGATGGAAGGGCCTCCCTCTCGAATCTTGGCAGGGCTCTCGGTGTGTCACATGTGGCCGTTAGGAACAGGATCCAAAGCCTCAGGAGGAGGGGACTGATAAGGATCTCAGCCTGGATAAATCCCTCCCAGCTTGGGCTGAGGCACGTGATAATCTCAATCGAGTGCGTCAACAGGGAGGCCGAGGAGAGGATAATAAGGAGGTTCAGGGACTGCCCCAGGCTCATATTCCTCTCCAGGAACATTGGAGGTAACCTGCTGGCCATCATGGTGGCCGAGGACATGGGAGCGCTCGAGGCGATAACATCGGAGTGCGCCATTAGGACGGATGAGGGTGTCAGGAGGAGCGATGTCGTCGTGGGTGGCGCCATAGTGTATCCTGAACACGTCCCATTGAGGGTGCATGTGGAGAGATCCTCCCCTCCCTGCGGCATCGACTGCTGCTCCTGCAGGAGGTACGGGGAGGGCTCTTGCCCGGGCTGCCCGGCCTCCGCGTGCTACAGGGGTGCGCTTTGATCTCGGATCCAGGGCATCCCTCGAGCTCATATTCGCGATGGCGGACCTCCTCGAGGGGAGCTCACTCGCGGATCACCGGGAGCTATCATGCGGATGCCGGGGGCTGCGCGGAGGAGGGCAGAGCTTTGAGAATCCCGGTAGCGTGCGATGAAATTTTCCTCTAGACCGATATTCCCATGATTTTTAATGATAAATGGAATTCAATTTAATTATTTTCCCAAGATTACGGTTTAAAATGCCAATAATCCGCGCCCTAATCGACCATCCAGCCCATCGGAGCGGCGTTAAATATTTAGATCTCCTCCGGGTGACTCCAATAGGGTGAGGGGGGATCGGGATGGGTGTGAAGGACAAGATACTCGAGCAGCTCAAGTCCGGTCCGAAGTCCCTGAGTGAGCTCGTGAAGGCCACGGGGGCGAAGGAGGGTGTTGTGAAGGGCCAGCTGACCAGGCTTGAGAAGGCCGGGAAGATAGAGAAGACGGGCGACGGGAAGTACAAGCTCAAGTGAACCTCCTCAGCTTTTTTTATGCTTGTGGCCGTGGATCACCATCAAGGGCACCTCACTGGTGCCTAACGAAAGCTCCGGGTGAGCGGTGCAATGTCGAAGCCTGCCGTACTGGAGCGTGACTTCTTCCGCAGGAGGCCCGATCTGGTGGCCGTCGAGCTGCTCGGCAAGGTCGTCCTGAACGGGGCCGAGTGGGTAGCGGGCATGGTCACTGAGGTCGAACCCTACTTCGGCCCCGAGGATCCCGCGTCCAGGGCCAGGAAGGGAGGGGATCTCGCGAGGACCATGTATGGGGAGCCCTGCACGGCCCTCGTTTACGGGGTTCACAGGGAGTGGCTCCTCAACGTGGTGGCTCACGAGGATGGGGAGGCGGGAGCCGTCCTCATAAGGGGCATAGTCCCCGTCGATCCGGAAACCTTGAAGCCCGTTGATGATCCCATATGGGGCCCGGGGCGTGTCACCAGGTACCTCAGGGTGGACAAGCGTCACCATAAGGCCTTCCTTTGCCGTTGCGATAAGGAGCTTCGGCTCGCGGTTGGCGTGAGCGTGGGTCGGGATTGCATCTCGAGATCCCCCAGGGTGGGGGTGAGGGAGGACCTCCCCGAGCCCCTCAACTTCAGGATCTCCTGCATAGATAGGTTCATCGTGGGCTGAGTTCCAGCACACGCTGCTGTGTGCCGAGGGCTCCGGCGGCTTTTTCGGATAAATTTTTTAGGGTACAGTGATTCGCTCCCGCGATGGCATTCGTCGAGGTTCTGAACATAACCAAGTACTACGGGAGGAATCCAGCCGTCAAGGGGTTGAGCCTGAGCATAGATGAAGGGGAGATATTCGGTCTGCTTGGCCCGAATGGAGCCGGGAAGACGACTACGATACTGATGCTGGCGACAGTCATAAAGCCGACCGCCGGGACGGCCAGAATCGGGGGGTATGATGTGGTGAGGGAGCCGGATAAGGTGAGGGGCCTGCTCGGCATAGCTTTCCAGGAGCCCAAGGCCACTTGGGTGGACAAGCCCATAGAGATAGTGGAGTGGCACGGAAGGATATGCGGCCTCAGGGGGCAGGAGCTGAAGGAGAGGGTCAAGGAAGTCATGGAGAGGCTCGAGATATGGGATCAAAGGAACAAGTTCTTCTATCAACTCAGTGGGGGGAACAGGAAGAGGGTTGAAGTGGCCAAGATATTCGTCCAGAGACCTAAATTCGCCATATTCGATGAACCAACGGCCCAGGTCGACGTGCTGGGGAAGCACGTGATATGGGACATGATTAGGGAGCTGAGGGACTCCGGTTCGACCGTGATGCTAGCAACCAATGACACGAACGAGGCCGACATTGTATCGGATAAGATCGGAATAATGTATGAGGGGAGATTGGTGTCCTCCGGCACGCCCTCGGAGCTCAAGGACAGCATACCTGGTGGAGATATACTCGAGATACAGCTCGACGTTCCCCCTAGGGAGGAGATGGTGAACCAGCTGAGCGAGATAGATGGAGTGTCCAGGGTGATGTCGGATCAAGGCGGGATCAGGATGCATCTGAACAGGGGAGAGGAGCTCATCCCAGTCATCTTAGACAGGATATCGAAGTTCAGGGCGAAGGTGAGGTACATGAAGATGAAGGAGCCCAGTTTGGATGACGTTTTCCTCTACTTCACGAGGGAGAGGATATGAGGGGTGCGATCTTCCTGGTGAGGAGGGAGCTCTCCAAGACTAGGAGGTACAAGTTCTTCATAGCGATGAGGTTCACCTGGTTCGCCGTTCAGGTGACTGTATTCGGTGTCATGATGTCGAGGATAGTCCTGATACCCAGGTTCTACGAGTTCTACCTGGTTGGGGTCTACAGCTCGA
Organism: Candidatus Korarchaeota archaeon NZ13-K; assembly: GCA_003344655.1. Lineage (NCBI taxonomy): Archaea > Thermoproteati > Thermoproteota > Candidatus Korarchaeota archaeon NZ13-K. The sequence goes on along the minus strand of MAIU01000017.1, from coordinate 12,549 downwards.
TACTCTTCACCCTTTCCGTCTACATGAGCTACGAGATACTGGAAGAGGCTGAGGACGGTCTCTTCGAGTACTTCTTATCCCTGCCCATGGGAAGGTGGGAATTCGTGATGGGCAGATCCGTTGGGTGTGCCGTTTCCTCCCTCACATACACGCTTCCAATGCTCCTTCTGGTTCTCCTCCTGCTCAAAAACCTGAACTCCTTTTCCATGATGCTCTCCCTCTTCTCATCGCTCCTCTTCGCGATCGGGATATCCGGCATAGTTATAACATTCGTTTCCTTCGTGAAGTCGAGCGATGTTTCCGATATAATTTTCGGGGCCGTGGACGCGATCCTGGTCAGGCTCAGCACCGCTATGTACCCTCTCTCAATCATGCCCCCCTATTACAGGCTCCCATCCATGTTGAACCCCATAACCCAGCTTGCCGAGTTCCTCAGATATTTGATGTGCCCGGAGGTCTTCTCATACACCCAATTCGAGTCTCCTGGCTCAGCTATGGCTTTCCTCTTAGGGTTTTCGATATCGGCATTCATGGTGGGCATTCTCCTTTTCGAGAGGAAGGTGGAAGGAGGGGGGTGGAGGTGAGTCAGGTACTCGAGGTGGCGCTGAGGGACCTCAAAAGGATGTGGAAGTACAGATGGTGGCTCGCCGGCCTGGTGGCTATGAACCTCAGCGATCTTTTCATAATGGCAGCGGTTTTCAATGGTATCGTGAACAGGGCGCTCATACCGGACTACATAAGGTTCGTCGCCCCCGGGATAACTGCGATAGCTATATTCGCCTCCTCATTCTCCATAGGGAGGGAGGTGATGATGGAGATAAGGAGGGACGTCCATCACTACCTCCTCTCCCTTCCCATGAGGAGGCGCGAGCTACTGCTCGGGAGGGCCGTGGGAGGGACGATAAGGGGGCTTGTCTATGCGATTCCATTCCTCATTCTCCTCGTAGCTATGGAGGGGTTTCCTGATGTTGAGACATTCGCGGTTGCGGTTCTATCGCTGGTCCTACTCGCCTTCTCGATGTCAAGCCTTGGAATAGCGCTCTCATCGATATCCAAGCAGATGGATGTCCAGGCTACGGTGAGGAGCCTCCTCTACTTCGTGCTCTTCTTCTTCAGCACGGTTTTCTATCCAAGGAGGGCATTAGATCAGTTCTTAGCGGTGAGGGTGATCTCCCACTACAATCCGGTCTCCATAGTCGCGGACCTGCTCAGGGCCTCCTTCGGGGAGGGGACAATGCCGACGACGGATCAGCTCATCTCCCTTCCCCTCCTCTCCGCCGTGATCAGCGCGATCGGCATGCTCCTATACATGAGGGCGATGATGAGATAGCTGATGATTTTTATTGCGTTTGAGGGAGGGGAGGGGGTGAGAGTATCCTCGCCCTCTCCTACCTCCTGCCACCAGCGTACGCGCTGCTGTCACTGCTCAGGATGATCCTCGCGTACATCTTATCCCTCATATTCTCCCTCTCCGTGGGGATCATCGCTGGGAAAAATGAGAAGGCTGAGCACCTGGTGATACCGGTCTTGGACGTGCTGCAGAGCGTGCCAATACTGGGCTTCTTCCCAGTCGTCATAATCTTCTTCATGAACCTCTTCGGCTCGCGCATAGGGGCGGAGATCTCCTCTATCTTCCTCATATTCACCTCTCAAGTGTGGAACATGACCTTCGGCGTTTACGAAGCCGTGAAGATGATACCAAGGGATCTGGAGGAGATGACGCGCATCTACGGCATCAGGGGGACTCTTTACATCAGAAGGATACTTATACCGGCCACCATGGAGAAGCTGATCTACAACTCGGCCATGTCCTGGGCTGGAGGCTGGTTCTTCCTCTACGCGTCCGAGGTGATATCGGTGGGCAGCGCCGAGATATCGCTCCCGGGCCTGGGGAGCCTTCTCGCCCTGTCACTGATGGAAACCCCTCCAAGGATTGATCTCGCAGTCATATCCGTGCTGGTGACGATGTTCCTCGTCTCCTTCACGTACCTCTTCATATGGAGGCCCCTCGTCGAGTGGAGCGAGAACTTCAAGTACGAGTACTCGGCCGGGGAGAGGAGGAGGGTGAGGCCCCTCGAGCTGCACTGGGTGAGGATCCCCCACTTCATCCACAGGGCTTTCTTCCGCACCATCAGGCGCATCTCAAGGCTTCGGTTGAGGGATCATCTGATGAAATTAGGAAATCTCGTTGAGAGAAGGGCCAGAATTCTGGGAAAGATCTCCGCTCTCCTCCTGATGGCATTCACAGTTTACGCGGTGGTGAGGACGGCGCTCTCGGTGACACCGGAGTCGCTCTCATCCGAGTACGTTAGCGAGCCGGGTCTCATCCTGATTGCATCCCTGAACTCGATGAGGAGGGTCCTTACGGTGCTCCTGATCTCCCTCACATGGACCCTTCCAGTCTCCCTCCTGTTAGGCAGGGGGAAGCATTGGAACGAGCTCATGTTGGTTCTCGAGATAGCGGCATCCTTCCCCGTTCCCGTTCTCTGGCCCTTCCTGGTGAGGTACATAGTGCTTCCCATGGGTGGGATCGGTTTTGAGATTGCCGCTATCATGCTAGCCCTCTTCGGGGCTCAGTTCTACGTAATGTTCAACTCCCTCGCCGGTTTGAGGTCGATACCGTCAGATCTAGAGGAGATGAGGAGGATCTTCCTAGTGAGGGGATTCCTCTACCTCAGGAAGATCGTGCTCCCGGGCATGTTCCCCTCGATCGTGACGGGTCTGATAACGGCTTGGGGCGGCGCTTGGAATGCCCTCATAGTCGCAGAATATATAAAGGTGGGGGATGAGGTCTTCCCGAGAGATGAATCTCAGTACGGCCTGGGGACCCTCCTCAGCATCGCTGCGTGGGAGAGGGGAAGCGTATCGTCAGTCATATTCGTAACGGCCGTCCTGACCGCGATCATAATAGTCATTAACAGGACCCTCTGGAGGTTCCTGTACGATTACTCGACCAAATTCAGGGTGGAATGATGCTGGAGCTGGATAGGGTCTCAAAGCGCTTCCCCTCGGATGGAGAGGAGCTGGAGGTTATAAGGGAGGTGAGCTTCTCGCTGAGGGAGGGGGAGTTAGTCTCTATCGTGGGACCGAGTGGCTGCGGGAAATCGACCATCCTGAGGATGATAGCGGGCATTGAGAGGCCCAGCTCCGGGAGGATAACCTTCTATGGGAGGGAGATAGATTCCCCTGATCCAAGGATATCCATGATCTTCCAGAGCTTCGCCTTAGTGCCTTGGCTCAAGGTGTTGGAGCAGGTGGAGCTCCCATTGAGAGCCAGGGGAGTGAGGAACTCGAGGGAGATAGCTAGGAAGTGGCTAAGCCTCGTCGGACTCTCGGAGTTCGAGGAGTTCCTCCCAAAGGAGCTATCCGGTGGGATGAGACAGAGAGTCGGGATAGCCAGGGCCCTGGCCGTTGAACCGAGCCTCCTCCTGATGGACGAGCCCTTCTCCTCCCTTGACGAGCTCACGGCCGAGACCCTGAGGCACGAGATACTGGAGCTCTGGAAGAGCTCCCCGAGCCTGAAGTCCATAATTCTCGTGACGCACAACATAGAGGAGGCCGTTTTAATGTCCGATAGGGTTGTCGTCCTATCCAGAAGACCCTCCGTGGTTCTGAGGGTCGTGAACATAGACCTACCGAGGCCCAGGAACAGGAGGGATGAGGGCATCTACGAGAAGGTTGATGAGATATACAGTCTCCTCTCCTGAGTTTGGAGGACAAAGTTTATTTTTTGGGAGGGGCCTTCAGTGAAGGACCCATGTCGGAGTTACCCGTGTCCTACTCCAGGGTGCTGGGCCTCCTGAGGCTCCTCAGGGATCTGGGCGGGGAGGCTGATGTGGCGAGGATATCCGAGGAGACGGGCATGCATGCTGATGAGATACTCCCACTTCTGGAGTTCCTGGAGATGATTGGTCTGATCTCGGTGGATGAGGGTGATGCCAAGCTAACCGAATCTGGAATCGATTTCCTGGGGCTGAGTCATTCGGAGAGGGGTAGTTACATCAGGAGCAAGCTGATGCATCTGGAGGTCTTCAGCGAGGTGATGAGGAGGCTGAAGGAGAGGGGAGGCCTCAGGAAGGAGGAGGTTATGAGAATAATAGCTTCAAGTGGAGGATTCTGTCACCAGGGAGATCTTGAGGAGGCCTTCAACTGCCTCATTTACTGGGGAGTCTGCTCCGGTCTCATCGAGTATGACAGGGAGGAGAGGCTGGTGAGGCCCGGGAGGGATGGGGCGGAGTAGCCCGCGATCGTGAGCATCCATTGATGTCATCGGGTCACGGCCGAAGATTTATATTATTTCCCATCAGCTTGACTCATGCTCAGCAAGAACCCCATTGAGCTCCCCGTTGGGAGGAAGCTAAGCAGGGAGGAGCTGGCCCAGGCGCTCCGCCTGAGCATAATAGCCGAGCTCGACGCGATAAACCTCTACCTGCAGCTGGCCAGTTGCACGGAGGATCAGGCAGCGAAGAAGGTATTCGAGGACATAGCCAAGGAGGAGAAGACGCACGTAGGGGAATTCCTGGCTATGCTGAAGTCCTTGGATCAGGAGCAGGTTGAGGAACTCGCATCGGGTGCTGAGGAAGTCGCTAGGCTCACGGGAATATCTGGGCAGGATCCTCCCGGCCAGCGGGAGGAGTGGTCGGACCTGAGGGCCGAGGTGAGGAGGTATGCGGATGGCATCAGGGTTCTGAGGAAGCACCTCCCGGTGACCCGCGTCGGAAGGGGAGTTGATGCCGTGCCCGTGGAGGATCTCTCCTCCGAGGACCTCAAGCCCAGGAGGAGGTACGTTATCCAGCTGAGGGAGCTGAGCCAGGTGTTCGCGATAAGCCAGGCCTCTCTGGACAGCGCCAAGGTCTCCGGCGCCCTCGACGCCTCCCCCGCCCTCGCGGCTGCCGCGAGGCTCTCGATGGAGGAGGAAAGGGAGTTCATCAGGGCGATGAAGGAGAGGGCAGGGAGGTTGGGGAGGATCTCGTCATGGGACGAGCCGGGATCGGCCGTTTCCGAGGTGGCCGGCGCCCTGAGCGGGATGATTGGGGATGGGTTCCCCCAGCCATACGTGCTCCTGGTCAGCCCCTCGAGGTACGCCAAGCTCGTTGCGGTGCACGAGCGCACTGGGGTGATGGAGCTGCATAGGCTTAAGGCCCTGGTGGGCGATGTGGTGGCCGTTCCGGCGCTGGAGGAGGACGAGGCGCTGCTCATCTCATCGAACCCCCAGGTCCTAGATCTAGTCATAGGGGCCGACACGGAGCTGGACTACATAGGCCCCGAGGACGGCATGCACCTCTTCAGGCTCTGGGAGACGCTGGCCCTCAGGGTGAGGAACCCCGGGGGGATAGCTCTCCTCAAGCAGTGAAACTGACTCACCTTTTGTACCTGGCTACGGCTGACAAGACCGCCCCTGCTGCGCTTATCACCACGTAGATCATCAGGGCCGCGTTCATCGCCCTTGAGAGCTCCATCCCGGCCATGAGGATCATCAGGATCGAGGTGCTCAGGGACTGGCCCAGGAACCTCATGGATCCGAGGAAGGCGGTGGCTGAACCGTAGAGAGGGATGGGGGAGGCGTTCAAAGCGGCTACCGTGTTCGGGGAGGCGAAGAGGGCGAAGCCCACGCCCAGTAAGAGGAGCGAGGGGAGCAGTGACGCTGGCTGCCTGGATGGCGTCAGGGGCAGGAGGCTGACAACTCCAAGGGCCACCAGGATCATCCCGAGCGAGGCCACCCTGTGGGGGGAAATCCTGTCAGCGAGGTAACCGGCCAGGGGTGATAGGAAAGCCTGAACTATGGGCTGCGCCGTCAGAATGATCCCCGCCACGCTAGCGGGTAGGCCAAGCACCCTCTGGAGGTGCAGGCTGAGCACTATCGAGATCGCGTATGTGGCGCTGTAGTTTAGCAGAGCGGCTGTGGAGGATGCCATGTAAGCCCCGTTCCTGAGGAGCTGAGGACCCAAGATCCCATCCCCGAGCATCTCCCTGGAGAGCCATGCGGCCAGCAGCGCGGCCCCGATGGATGAGATAGCTATACCGGACCCACCCGGGGAGGAGATGCCATACGCCAGGAGGATCATCGAGATGGCGTGGAGAGAGATCAGCGCGGGACTGGGAGGGGAGCTTAATTCCCTGGACTTCGGGAGATTTCTGGATGGAAGCAGGGCTAAAAGGGATGCGAGGGAGCTCAGGATGAGGACCCAAGTCCAGGAGAGGAGGTCCGCTATCAGGCCCCCCATGAGGGGACCGAGGCTCAGCCCAACGTAGACAGAGGCGGTGTTCACCCCAACAGCCCTTCCCCTCTCCTCCCTTGGGAAGGCCTCGGAGAGGACAGCTACTGCTGTGGCCGAGATCATGGAGGAGCTGATTCCCTGGAGGAACCTGAAGATGAGGAAGGATGTGAAATCAGGTGAGAGCGCGGCCAGTAGGGAGGAAGCTGAGAAGGAGATCAATCCGATCATGAAGATGGTGCTCCTACCCTTCCAGTCAGCTATCCTCCCGAGTGGCACTATGAATGCGGCAAGGGGTATGAGGTAGGCCCCGGCCGACCAGTTGGATGCGGCGAGGCTGACCCCGAAGTGGGAGGATAGCTGTGGGAGGAGGACCGTGATGGAGGAGGATGAGAAGGGCGTCAGGAAGGACGCTAGGGTGCAGGAGATGAGGACGCTCCTTCTGCCCGGCATCCCAGATCCCAGCTAAACGGTCAGAGGGCATCAAGTCCGGGGGCCTGCTCCTGCATCCTCAGCAGGATCCCTGAGACCACCCTCTCCATGTCCCTCCTCCTTCCCTCATCGAGGGAGAGCTCCTCTAGGTTCCTCTTAGATTCCGCGCTCAGGCTGAAGGACTTACCGGTCTCGCTCAGCCTCCCCAGGCCCTCCCTCTCCAGAAGCCTGAGTATCCTATCCACGAGGATCTCGGGCAGGTCGGGGGCCGCCCTCCCGTACCTGGCGTAAACGCCCTCAAGGCTCCTCCTGATCAGGTCAGAGAGCGTCGATGTCCTGACCATCTTCCTGGCCCTCCTGAGCTCCCTCATCAGCGAGCTGACGATTGCCGAGGAGGCCTGGGCCAGTATATCCTGGTCGCTCACCTCCCTATCCTTTACCCTCACCGACTGCAGCGTCAGTATGCTCAGGATCTCCTCCAAATCCCTCTCGAAGGTTCCCCAGTTCCTCAGGAACCTCAGAGCCCCCTCCGGCGTCAGCGTGAGAGTCACCCCCAGGACCTTGGGGCTCAGGCCCATTATCTCGAAGGCCCTCCCGCCGGCCCTCATCTGATTCCTCAGATCGGCAAGCTCGTCCTCATCCATCTCGGTCACGCAGATCAGGAGCAGGGGGTATCTCTCCATCACCCTCAGGAGCTGATCCCTGTTTTCCTTCCAATAGTCCCCGTACTTGATCTCCAAGCCGACCTGGTTCACCAGGAGGCTTCCGATGAGCCCCCTATCGGCATCGTACGTTCTGATGTCGTAATGGGCATCGGTTCTGGCTCCGGGGACGCTCAGGGGCTCCTCCGAGAAGATCGCGACGTAGTCCCTCCTCTCATCCCCCACAGTCACCCTGAAGTGGACCCTCCTGAATACCTCGCTGAAGAAGCGCTTGAGCACCTCCTCGAAGAACCTCCCCTTCTCAACCTCACCAAGGCTCCGCGGGTCGGTGAGCTCGCTCAGTATGTCGTCCAGGGCCGTGACCAGGTTCTTGACTATCCCCCCTATCTCATGCATGGAGCAGAGGTCGAGGGCCAGCTTCTCCATGAAAGGGTATATCAGCCCGAGGGATCGGAATATCCTCAGGCGATCCTCCTCACTGTAGGCCATCCTGAGGGCTATTATCCTCCTCACAGCCTCTAGGCTCACCCTCTCCCTGTCCGTCTCACTCATCGAGAGTGAGAACTCCTTCGCCCTATCGATAAGCCTGTTCCTCAGCGCCCTGTCCATTTTCAGGGAGCTATGAGCCTTCTTGGAGAGAAGGAGGATAACTGAGCCCCTGGCCGGGTTACTGAAGCTCCCCTCCGTCATCATCCTTGCCAGATCGGCCAGCTCCTCAACCCTATCGCGCTTCCCCCTTTCCATATCGCCGATGAGAAGATCAACCTCATCCACTATCACCACCAGGGGCCTCTCATCCCCATCCTCTAGGATCTCGGACCTGAGCTCGGTCAGGGGGTCGGCCGTGATCATCCTGACGCGTGCCTCCCCCCTCTCCCTTATCATCCTGAGCAGGATGAACCCCATCTGGGTCTTCCCGGAGCCGTAGTCGCCGATTATGTTCACTATGCAACCCCTCCAATCCCTGTCCTGAAGGTACCTCATCACGCTCCTGGCAGTCGACTCCAGGATCTGGGATCCGGGGAAGACCCTCCTTATCACCTCGAGGCTCTCCTCAACCGGCCTCCTATCGGCCCAGCAGTCGAGTATAGACCTTATAGTTGTTGGTCTCAGGCCCCTGTAATTGTTGTAAAGCCCCTCCAAATCCCTATCATGCATCCAGCCGCCACCTTGCCGATATCCTCTCCCTCTGGGGGATCACAAGCTCGCTGTACATCTCTCCGCTCGTCCTGTCCTGCCATGTGGAGAATATCCTGCCCTCCACCTTCCCCGGTATCCTATCCGGATCCTCCACCCCCTCCAGCAGGTCCCTGTACCTCTCAAGGGAGGGGACGCTTATAAGGCCCCTCCTCCAGAGGGAGAATACCGCCAGCTTGGCGTTATCACCGTAGCTCCTCCTGAGGCTCGCGTATGTGACTGTCCCCCTGTTCCTCACGTCCTCTAGCACCCTCTCCTCAAGGGATAGGGTCAGAACGGGCACCTTCCTCTCCCTCAGGGCCCCTGCCTCCCTCATCCATGATATTATCGCCCTGGCCTCGCTCTCCGTCAGGCTCAACCCCCTCGCCCTCAGCAGGGCGGAGAGGGAGGAAGGTGAGAGGGGGATGGCCCTCTCCATCAGCTCCTTGAAGGCCTCCTCCAGCCAGAACTCCCTCATCAGAGCCCTGACCATCGACTCCATGAAGGCGTCCAGGGAGCCAGCGTCCTCCACCCTGCTGGCCACCCACCTGAGGGTCTTGACGTACTGATCAACTCTCCTCCTGTCCCTGAGCTTGAGCAGGGACCTCACGCCCTCCGGATCCGCGTCGCGCCCCAGGTTCGTCAGGAGCCTGTGAATGTTCCTGAGGGGAAGTGGGTAGAACTCGCTCCCGCGCATCCCGACTCGAGGGGGTGGAATTTGAAAAACGTTCCGTCCCTCCTCATCAGAAGACCTTCTGAGGGTTTAGGAGATGGAAGAACCACCTTATGAGCTTCGGTCTTTCCCTTCCCATCCTCTCCAGCAGTCTGGCCTCGATCTCGCTCACGTACTCCTCCGTGAACCTCGAACCCAGGTCAACCAGCGAGTCCACGACGTCCAAGGCCAGGGGAAGCCCAGTTACGTCGCTGAACATGCCCCTGGATCTTATCACCTCGATCACCCTCTCGAACGCGGAGGGGTGCTCGATCTCGCAAACAGGGGCTCCCGGATGGGACTTGACCTGAACCCTCCTCATCCTCCTGAATCCCTCGGGATCGAGCCCCAGCCTATCGAAAGGCTCATAGGCCTTCTTCCTGGCGAACTCGAGGAGGTCCTCTGACTTCCCATGCCTGAGGAAGGCGCGGGCCGCCTCCGTGTAGACCGTGACGTTCTCCTCTCCTATCAGGCTCTCGTACCTGAAGATAGAGCGCGGGGGCATCAGGGCCGAGAGTATGAGCTTGTCTATCACCCCCACCAGATCCCCGAGCTCCTGGAGGTGATCGAAGAGCTTCGTGGCGATGAATCCACCTATGGCCCTGGTGTGGCTCCTCTTGACGACTCCCGCCACCTTCCCGCTCTCCACAAGTCTCCCAGTGACCTCCCACATCTCCCTGAAGAGGGACTCCTCCATCTCCCCGAACGCCCCCCTCTTCCTCATCCTCAGGACCGGGTAGACGAAGCCGTAGAAGCTGCCGTCTATGAATAGGAAGTCCACATCATCCAGCAACTCAAGGGCGAGCTTCCTCTCGGCATAGCTCACGCGGAGATCGAGGAGGTAGCTGCTGACCTCCCTGGACGCGGCTTGCTCCCTCCTGAAGGAGTCAGCGTAATAGCTCTCACGGACCCTCCTCCCGCCCTCCAGCACCACGGCCCCCGTCGTGAAGACGCCGTACCTTATCCCCAGCCTCTCGCTCATCTCCGGGGACCTGGAGCCGTCAACGGCCCCTATCCTCAGAACACTGTCGCTCTCATCGTAGGGCTCGAAGAGACCGGATAGCCTGTCCCTGATGAGTTCGATGCATCTCTCAAGCCTCTCTATCTCCCCAATCAGGGAGGAGACCTCCTCCTCAACCCTCTCGAAGAAGATCGACTGGAGGGCGTGAGGGAGCTTGACCCAGTCCGGCTCATCCCGTTCCTCCAAGCCCCTCCACCTCGAAGGTTATGAGAAGGGGGACCGGCGAGGGGTTCATGGCGCCCGTGAAGTAGAACCTCCCGTCCTCGAGGGTCAGCAGGTACTCCGGGGTTATCCCGTAGGGACCCAGCCAGTCCCTGGCGCTCCCCTCACCTGCCGCGTCGAGGGGATGGAGCCTCCCGTAGAAGTTCGTGTTGAGGTTCCTCCTTATGGCGGCATTTATCCCTATCTCACCCGCCACCCCCTGAGCCACCAGCGTGAGGTTCAGATCGTGCTTCCTGCCCAGGGCCGCCAGGTTCTTTATCTCCTCGGTGACCTGGGCCTGAATCCCCTCTGGCCTGTGAGGGCAGTACTGGGGGGCCTCGTCTATGACGAGGGCTATCCCGAGATCCTGCCCGGCTACCATCCTCCTCTTGAGCTCGCTGGCCAGGGTCAGGAAGAAGCCTAGCTTGATCTCGTTGGAGAAGCCGGACATGTCAACCGCGATCAGCCTCTCCCCGGACTCAACGATCTCGCTCACCGGCCTGGTTCCCATCAGGGGGGCCAGGTCCCCGGGGGAGAGCCTCCTGAAGACCCTGCTGAGGGCCCTCTCCGCCGACTCCCTCCAGTCATCCCTCCTGATCCCCCTGACCGCCCTCTGAACGAACTCCCTCAGGTCCTCGTAGAGCTCGACCTCATCCCTCCCCCTGACCCTCTCGACCCAGCCGGAGACGTAATCATCGAAGGCGTTCCTCAAGCTGTTGTTCCCCGCGAAGTCATCCGTGAGCCCCGAGAGGTACTGGAGTATCGAGAGCTCGTCCAAGGCCAGCTCGGAGAGCCTGACGCTCGGGAGGTAGGGAGCGTAGTCCTCGCCGCTCCAGTCCAGCACGATCACCCTGTAGCCGTTGTCGATGTAGAAGGGTATGAGCACGTGCCTCGTGAACCAGGACTTCCCCGTCCCCGTGGATCCGAAGACGCCAACGTGATATGGAATGTACTGGGCATCAGCAGGGACCCTCCAGTCATTCCTCCCCTCCAGGTGGGCTCTCATCCAAGCCAACCTCTTGGCAGAGCCTGCTATGAGCTCCAGCGGGTTCTCCTCATCGAACAGGTAGACGGGGGAGCCCGGGGCTATTATCATCCTGTTGGCCCTCAGCTTTCCTCCCTCAAGGCACCCGAGCACGATGATATCAAAGGAGTAGACCTCCCTTGAGCTCGATGGCTCCCCTCCGTGCCTCAGATAGGCCACCTCCGGCCTATAGCCTGATCTCCTGAGGAACTCGTTCCTCCCCCTCCCCCTCCTCAGTATGCCCAAGACCCTGCTCCCGGAGCCAGCGTTCTCTATGAGCACCAGGCTCTCCGAGGTCACCTCCCTCTCGAGGCCCTTGAGGAGTATGACGGAGGCTGAGACCTCACCGGAGTCGTCCGCCACCCTGCCTATGAGCCTCATCCCCCAGGCGATGCTGGACGCATCTAAAAAGATGACCCTCAATGGTTCGGCTAACGCTCAGGGTGCGCAGCACCTGCCAGGAGCTGAAGCTTTGGGGGGATGCTCCCGCTACAGTCCGAGGTTACGCAAGCGCCACCGATATGCCGCTCCCGCTTCCAAGCAACCTGGAGATGAGAGGCATCGGGCGATCAGTAAACATAACCCCTCCTCACAGCCTCAGCTAAGAGTGGATCGGCTATCTGGTAGAGATCACCTTTCTTCTCCACGAAACCATAGTGAATCAGCTCCTTCAGGTAGCTTGACACCTGCTTGTCGCTCACGTTGGCTATGAGCCTGAGGCCCCTCTTCACCTCGGTCCAGGTGGAGGGCCTGGTCAACGTCCTCAGGACCTCGACGTACCTCCTCCTGGCCAGCTGCCTGTTGCTGAGGAAGTGATTGAACTCGCTGGCAGCGATCCTGGATCCCTCCTCCACGGCCCTCTCCAGGGCCTCAATCCCTCCTCTGCTCCTGAGGTAACCGTAGAATGTGAGCCAGCCTATCACACCATCGAGCCTGGAAACGGCCTGCGATATCTCCTCCTCAGGGACCCTGAGGCCCACCTGCTCGAACCCGGCCCTTAGGAACTCCTCGGACCTCTCGGCAGGGAGCCTCTCCAAAGTTATCTCAGAGAAGGCCCTCCCGAACAGGGGGGCCTCGGGATTTCCGACCCCGAGCAGCCTATCGAG
>MAIU01000016.1 GCA_003344655.1 Candidatus Korarchaeota archaeon NZ13-K | reverse complement strand
GGCTCATATCCCTCATGAGGCCTAGGAGCTCCGAGGCCGCGGCCGGCAAGAACCCCGTGAGTCATGTTGGAAAAATATACAACGTTTATGCGCATGAGATAGCTAAAAAGATAGTTGAAGAGCTTCCTCAGGTGAGAGAAGCATATGTATGGCTCCTGAGCAGGATAGGATACCCTATAAATGAGCCCACATTCATAGCAGCTGAGATATTCACGGAATCGGGCTTCGAGGACCTGAGGAAACAGGTGGAGGAGATACTCCTCAGGGAGATCTCACGGATAGATCAGTTCATCGAGAGGTTGATAGACGGTGAGGTACCTGTCTACTGAGAGGGCTCAGCGATCCCCCCTGAGGGCCAGGAAAGTGAGGTAGATGGCCCTCACCCTCTCCTCAATTATTTTGGCGGCCCTCTCCCTCAGGTGCCTGGTGGCGCTCTCCCACCTCGAGACCCCCTTGAGATCCACCTCAGCGGAGGACCTCCCGGCCTCGACCACTAGATCCTTAATGGAGCCGCCGATCCCCCAAAGTCCTCTGGACACCTCCTCTAGTGAGATGGGGTTCACCCCGAGGAAGTCCTCGACGTAGGGCCGCAGCTCGAAGAGCCTCCCCTCATCCCTCAGACCTTGGAGTATGTAGCAGAGGGTCCTCTGGTTGAGGGAGGAGAGGTCCTCCAAGAGCGACCCGAGATCCCAGCAGACTAGGGAGAATCCCCCGTTCACGCATTCCTCTAGTAGGGAGAGGTCCATCCTCGATGAGTCGAAGAACTCCCTCTTGACCGTCTGGAGGCTCACGTTCTCCCCATCATAGAGCCCGAGGAAGCCGAGGGATAGGGCCTCCCCCAGGTCCACGCGTATGAAATCGATCGAGATCAGCTTATTTGCCCTAGACGGCTTGGGGATCATGAAGACCTTCCCCTCGATCACGAAAGGGATCCTCTGCCTCATCAGGATGTAATCAACAGCTCTCCTCGCGAACCTCTTCGCCAGGTCCCAATCCAAGCCCCTCATCACTAGCTCGTAGTGGGCCTCCTCATCGACGAGCATCATCAGGACCTCGGAGAGCTCATCCGGCTTGAAGAGCTCCACGCTCCTGGCAACCTCCAGCCAGTCCAGGTCCTCTATTAGTCCGGCCGATTCAGGTTCATGCATCATCATTACCTTCTTCTCACCCAAATTGGCCACCTCATAGTAGAGGATGCCTATCGGTATCCTCAGGGAGAGCCTCAGGATGAGCATGAGGGTGGCGAGCCCTATCCTCAACCAGGTGAGGTCCTCCCTCGGATCAAGCTCCACTGAGAGCCCGTACGTGTAATCCCTGTACACCCCTCCCGTGGGCGCTATCACGGGCAGGGACCTGCTCTCCCTGATGAGTATGGTGCCCTTCCCCACGCTCACGGGTCTCGCCCTCGAGGAGACCAGCCTCCAGTAAACCCTGTTGGGCACCTTCGTCCTGAGCCCGAAACCGTCCGCGGGAGGATCCACCACGCAGATGACCTCGCTCCCTATCCTTCCCTTGTAGTAATCCTCCATTATGTCCGGCCTCTCCCCCCACTCCGACTTCACCCTCTCGTACTCCTCCAGCATGAAGGCGAGGGCGTCGAAGGAGTATATGGTGGAGTACCTGAACGGCTCCTCGACGACCCCAGTTATTATCCTCCCCTTCCTCTTGAAATCCACCACTATAGCATCGTTCCCATAATCTATGCAGCCCGGTTGAAACCTCTCCACGAGATCGCAGTGCCCTATGTCCTCGAGGTAGCGCAGGTCACCATCCTCCCTCAGGACCCTCTTGAAGCCGTAAGGAGGACCGAACTCGTAGAAGTTCATCATCTCCCAGGTCCTCTTCCCTCTCTCCGTCAGCTCCCCCTGCTGTATGAGGCCTAGGCTCTCCAGTAACTTGAACTCATCCTCCGTCAGGAGGCCCCTCAGGTCCGGGTTCAGGGCCTTGAAGAGACCCTCGAACAGCCTTGAGTACTTATTCCTCGGGTTCACCAAGGTTATCTCGAGCGGGAGCTCGAGCCATTCCATGAGGACATTGGTCCCCCTGGACAGGAGCTCCCTATCCCACTTGTAGATCGGGAATATCAAGCTCTCGGTCCATCCAACCTCCTCCCTCCTTCCCTTCCTTCCCTCCCTCTGCTTGAACTCCCTGAGGCTGTCCGGGAGGCCAAGGTGCACTATCCTTATGACGTTCCCTATATCCAGGCCCTGAGAGAGGGTTCTTGGGCTTATGAGGATCCTCAGCTCCCCAGATCTGGCGGCCTCCTCTATCTCCTCCCTCTCCTCCTTCGAGACCAGGTGATGGTGGGAGGCGACCCTCGTGACACCGAACTCATGCGTTAGCCTCCTCCTCAGGTTCTCGGCGCTCCTTATGCTGTTAGTGAAGACTATGGTGACCCCATGATCCTCCTCATAGTGGGAGATCACCTCAGCAGGATCCACGAGGGGCTGGGGGCAGTCTATGCCGAGCGATCTCCCTATCTCCACCAGCTTGTAGACGTTCCTCTCGAAGATCTCGTAGCTCTCCAGCGAGCTCCTGACATCCTCCCCCACATCGGCGGAGAGTATCTCATCCTTATGAGACCTCAGACAATCCCAAACGCTCCTCAGGTTCTTTCCCAGTATGAGATAAACCTCATTCCTCGGTCTGAACGGGTTCCCCCTTATCACGGAGGTCTCCCTTCCGTTCAAATCCGTGAGGTACTCGGCGAGCTCATCTGGGTTCCCTAGGGCTGCCGTAAGCACGGCCACCTGCGGGTTCCCTCCGGAGACAAGCGAGATAACCCTCAGCATCGAGAGCAGGAGCGCCACCTCCCTAGGGCCGTAGAAATCGAGCTCATCCAGAACGATGAGATCAAGCTTCTTGATGAAGCCGAGGAGATAGGAACCTCTTGAAGCGATCCTCTTCAGATCAGACATTAAGAATGCTGGGTTAGTTATCAAGAGGTCTGCTGAGGATACTATACCCTTCAAACCTCTCCTTCCATGCTTGGAGACCAGCAACTCCCTCCTCCTAGCATCTATTATGTAGGGACTGATCCCAAGGGCTCTGGAGTACTCCTCGAGCCTCCTGATCTGGTCGTTGGCCAGGGCGAGGGTGGGGTAGAGGACCAGGGCCCTCTTTCCCCCGGCCGCGTAGAAGAACCAAGCCTCAGTTTTACCGCTCCCGGTTCCTGAAATCAGGACGACGTTCCTACCGCTTTCCAGGGATCTGATGGTCTCCATCTGGTGAAGATAGAGCTCCTTCTCAGATAGCTCCCTGCACCTTCCATCATGATGGGCCAGCTGTGGGAAGAGGTCCCCGAACCTCACGCCGGCCCTACTCGGCCTCACCTCGTCCTCCGAGAGGACCTCAAAATCATAGCCCAGGGACCTGAGCAAGCAGGAGGATGAGATCCTGCTCAATTCCAGCTACCTTTTCGGCACCCTTACCTCCAGGATGCCGTTCCTATAGGTGGCCCTGACCCTATCTGGGTCGGGCTCCAGCGGGAGTTGTATCCTCCTCAGGAGCTCACCGGCTTTTATGGTGACTTCCTTTCCCTTAATCCTGACGGAGATCTCATCCTTGCTCACCCCAGGGGCCTCAGCCACTATAATAATTTCATCCTCCAAATCTATGACATCGACCACCTGCTCCTCTAACTCCACGCTCCCTCCCCCCTCAGGGAAGGACTCAACCTCGGGGGAGATCCCGACCCCCTCCTCGTCCCCGAGATCGTGATCGAAGCCCCAGGACAGGTCGCCATTGATGAATCCGGAAAGATCCTCATCCATCTTCCTGAGCAGCTCCATGACGTCCCTGATGAAGCGATCGAAGGGGTCGTCATAAGGGGTCTTTCTCCTCTCACTTCCCACCGAATCCCCCACCTCATCAGTCAGTGATCCCTATTTAATCGCTTGCCCTAGCATCATCCAAGACCTCGACTCTGGAGACACCCCCCTCCTTGCTCACAAGTATGGAGCGGGATGCTATATCCCTGAACCTGGGTGAGTGGGTCACCACGATGAGCTGGGGTATCTGAAGGGACGAGAGAGCCTCCAGCAGGTATTCTATCCTCTCATCATCCAGATGCACCGTTGGCTCGTCCAGTATGAAGCTCTCCATCTTGGTGGAGACCAGGTACCTGGCGATGGCCAGCCTCAGGGCGAGGGCCAGCGATATTCTCTCCCCGCCACTCAGCAAATCGAAGCTGTACTCCCTGTTCCCCCTCCTGAGTATGGGAGTGAAGTCCTCATCCAGCCTTACGGAGTCATAATCGAAGCCGAAGGAACCGAATATTTCGCTGACCTCCCTCTCTATCAAGGGCCTCGCGGCCTCCCTGAGGGCCGGCTGGATCCCCTTGTCCCTGCTGAAGAGCTCCCTCACCCCCTGAATTCTCGATCTGAAGATCTCATATCTCTCCTTTTTCGCTCTTAATTCCCTAAGCTTCTCCGTTTTTACTGAAAGCTCTTCCTCCTTCTTGCGAAGCTCCCTAAGGGTTCCCTCGAGCTCTCCCTTCTCCCTCAGCAGCTCCCTGAGCCTTTCCTCCGCCTCCCTCAGCTCAGACCTGGCCCTCTCCAGGGATCGCTCATCGAAGCCGAGTCTATGGATCTCCTCCTCCAGATGAGAGGCCCTCTCATCGTCTGAGGATATCTCCTCCTCCAGTTCCTTGAGAGCATTGGATAGTCTCTCCCTCTCCATCAGCATCCCCCTGATCCTTCCGTACTCCATGAATGCCTTCCTGGACTTGGAGTACTCCGCCTCGATGTCCTCAAAACTGATGCCTAACCTCTCAATCGCCTCATCGACTTCTCCCTTGACTCTCAGGAGCTCCCGCTCGAGGGAGCCGGGATCAAGCCCGCTGACGGACTCCCTTATCTGATCGGCTCTCCTCCTCAGCAGGTCCACCTTACTGAGTTCGGCGATCAATGAGCGGTACCTCTCCTCCAACTCTGGTAGTTTACTCAGTTTCAGCTCCAACTCACTAATATTCCTGCGGATCTCCTCCAAAAGGCCCCTGATCTCCTCCAGGGATCCTCTGGACTCCTCCAGTTCTTCTGAGATATCAGCGAGCGTCCTAGGTGGTATCTCCCTCATCCTCTCGATCAGGCGCAAAATGGAATCCCTTTCCTCCTTAAGCCTCCTCAGCTCCCCCTCAATCTCGGATAAGCTCGATTTCATGGCCTCCATGCCCTCCGATAGCCCCCTCCTCAGGGACTTCACCCTCTCGGCGGTCAGCTTGGAGCCGCATAGTGGGCATCTCTCCGGGTTACTGCTCAGTTCCTCCAAATACATTGTGTACTGATTCATCTTAGCGGAGATCCTCTCGATCTCTCCCTCAAGCTCCCTGATCCTCGAATCCCTCGAGCTCAGGCCCTCGGAGAGCTCCTCCATCCTCCTAGAGTATACCTCCAGCACCCCGCGGGGATCATCGGGAACCTCCACCAAGAGCTCCCTGAGGAGCCCGATGACCTCATTGAACCTCCTCTCCGCATCAGATAGCTTCCTGAGCTCCCTTCTCTCCCTCTCCCTCAGACCCTTAAGCTCAGCCTCCATCCTTATGTACTCATCCTTCAGGGACCTCATCTCCTCCAACTCCGCCCTGACCCTCTCGAGAGACTCTTTTTTGCCTTCAATCTCTTGAATCTCGCTCTCTATGACCTTCAGCTCATTCATGCTCTCTCTCAATAGATCTAGTCTCTTCCTCAGATCTGAGAGCATCAGGAGGAGATCCCTCAATCTGGAGATCTCCTCATACCTGGAGGCGAGGGCCTCCAGTTGCTTGAGTTTGGAAAGCTCCTCATCCAAATCCCTGAGTTCAAGTTCGAGCTTCTCCTTCCTCTTGAGGTTTGAGGATATCTTAGCCTTCAACTCATCCAACTGTGATCTGAGTTCGATGAACCTCCCCCTCTTGGCTTCGAGCTCATCAACCCTTCCCCTAAGCTCCAGGATTGAGCTCTCAAGCGAGGATATTTCCTCAACCAATGCGGATAGTCTCCCCTCTATGTGCTCCATGCTCCTCGCCACCTCCATCCTCTCCCTGTCAACGTCGCCAATCGCGAGGATCTCCCTCTCCAGGGCAGCTATCTCACCATCGAGCCTCTCTATGACCCCCTTCAGGTCGCTCCATATCCTCTCAAGTATCTCGATTCCCAGAAGCCTTGCGATTACCTCCTTCCTCCTCGCCGGCTGATCCTCAAGGAGCCTCTGTATCTCACCCTGCCTCACGTAGATCCCCTGGAGGAACACATCCCTTCCGAACCCTAGTATCGCCTCTATCTGGGAGGAGACCTTGTTCTGATCCCTCTGTATGAACCTCCTTCCCCCCTGAGTGAGCTCATACAGCTCGGCCGATACGACGCCATCCCTGCTTCTCTCCCTGATCACTAGGTAGGTCCTCCCGTCCACCTCGAACACGAGCTCCACCCTCATCCTGGGGGCTCCTGCCCTAATGAGATCCTCCACAGGCCTCTCCGCCTTGTGATAGAGAGCATATGCTATCGCCTCAAGCAACGTGGTCTTCCCTGCCCCATTGTTTCCGATTATCGCATTTACCCCATCCGAGAAGGTGAGCTCCGTTCTTTGATGCGAGCCGAAGTTCTCCAGGTAGAGCCTCCTTATCCTCAAGGCTCCTCCACCATCCTCATCAGCTCGTTCACGAAGTCCTCCCCCCTCTTCCCCTCCCTGTACCATATCTCGAAGACCCTCAGGGCCAACCTCCTGACCTCCTCATCGACCTTGGCGGATGCTATCAGCTTGTGAATGTTGTCCTCTATCCCCAAGCGCGGGAGCTCCTCCGGTTCCTCCTCCCTCTCAAACTCCTCCCTCACGGATAGATGTATAGCGCTGTCAAAGAGGGTCCTCTTGATCTCTCCTGATGCGAAACCAGGTCTAATCGGTCCGGAGATGCGAAGCTTTCCATAGATGACAGGTTTCACACCTAAGTTGGATATGGAGGACCCAATTCTCTCCATAAGCATGTACAGATCCCTGGTGTTCCTTATCTTCTCGGAGAATACTATGAAGGGCCTCGTCTCCAGGGGGATGCTCCTCACCCTCACGCCATCCTCCTCGATCTCGACGGAGAGGATGTACTTCCTTCCATCTGATAAGAAAGCCTCCCTAGGCTCGACGATCTCTGTGGATCCTGGGTAGGCGAAGCACCTGCGACCGGTCTCATGGACGACCCTGTTGTGATAGTGCCCCATCGCCACGTAGCTGAAACCCGTCCTAGCTATGTCCGAGTACTCGAGCTCAGGATAAAAAGTTTTTATAAGACCCCTCACTCCCTGATGAAGCATCAGCACCGAGGGGCACCTGCAAAGCTCTCTGGCCCTCCTCTCCAAGGCCTCTATGGCCCTGGAGACGTCCTTCCCGGAACTGTTGTAGGGCAGGCCCGCCACCACGACATCGCCCACCCTCTCCACCCTGGCGCTCATCCTAAGGAAGAGCTTCCCGTATCCAACCCTAGAGAACAGAGACTCCAGGTTTATCAGGGGAGAAGTTATCTTCCTCCTGGCGACATCGGGACCGAGCTCATGGTTACCCTCTATTATCGCGATCGGAATGCCCCTCTCGGCCAGCTTCACCAGAGAGTCGAATGCCCTCACGAAGGCCCTGGGATGAGGCCTATAGCTGTCGAACAGATCACCTGTGTGGATCAAAAGGTCCGGTCTCTCGGAGATGGCAGCTTCCACGGCCCTATCGAAGGAGGAGTAGAAGTCGTCCTCCCTTTCGGGTGAGTTGAACTGGACCTTGCCGAGGTGGCTGTCGGAGATGTGGACGACCCTCATCCTCACCCACCTATCGCTGAGTAGTAATCATCCCGCAGCTCCTCATCCCTCCTCTCGATACCCTTCCTCCAGAGCTCACGGGCTCTGAGGCTCTCCCCCCTCCTCTTGACCTCTGACAGCCTCACCCTGACCAGCGCGGGGATCCTAACCATGGGACCGACTATGACCGCCTCGCCGACGTCCAGTGATGGAAGGTATGAGAGCATGTCCTCACTCAGGAACTCCGTGGTCCTCCTGATGTAGGCCTGATCGTCCGGCTCTATTATCCTCAACACTATCTTATTGACCATCTGCGAGAGTATGTCCGAATTGAGGCCCTTCGGTCTCTGGCTAACCAGGCAAAGCCCCACCCCGAACTTCCTCCCCTCCTTGGCTATCTGGGCGGCTGCCGATGATGTGTATGTCCTCTCGCCAGATGGTATGAGGGCGTGAGCCTCCTCCAGCACCGTCAGGACGGGAATTGGGATACTCCCCTTAAGAGAACCGGCCCTCGCAGCCTTGGCTCTGCTGAGTAGAGCCAACAGGGTCTTACCAACCACTATATCCGTCAGCTCGAAATCCAGGCTCCCCAGATCAACCACGACAAGCTTACCGTAGTTCAGATGGTCCACTATCTCGCCAGATCTCGGGGCTATGACGCTGGAGTATCTATCCCTGACGTGCTCCAGCCTGGCCAGAAGGCTCATGACGCTATCCTTATCCCTGCTCTCATACCTCAAGAGGTTCTCGTCGTCCGAGGAGCCATCCTCATCTATGGAGAGCTTCACTATCGCATGGATCCCGGCAAGCATGTCCTCGGGATCGCCATCTATGCAGGCCCTGCTTATGTATCTGCCGAGCTCTCCGCTCTTGAGGAGCCTCTTTGAGGAGTTGTAAGCCCTCTTGAGATATATGTACATCTTCGCCGCGGATTCATATGATATGCCGATCAACCTGGCCGTCTCATCCAGGCTGAGCGTAGAGGGGTCTATGAGCGGTCTTATGACCTCGACTTGGCAATGATCGCAGTTGAACACCATGTCGGAGTACTCTGAATGGACGTCGAAGAGGAGAGCCACACCTCCCATCCTGAGGATCTCCTCCAGTATCACGGCCACCGTGTTGGACTTTCCGGCCCCCGTGACCGCGAGTATAGCTAGGTGCCTGGACAGTATCTCATCCGGATTCAGGTATACATCAACGTCCTCCCTGGTGATGAGCTTTCCTATCCACACCCCATCACCGTCTGCTGGTTTAAATATTTTCTCGAGGATCTCCCTGGGCGCCACCCTCACCTCAGCGGCCGGTGAGACGGGCACCTTCGGCAGGCCGGAGAGCTCATCACCGTTCAGAACGCCTATCATCTTTACATATGCCCTGACCCAGTTAGAAGGTTTGTCGAGCACGCTGAGTATCTTATCATAATGCTCCGCTTGGAGGAGATCCTCCCTCTCGAACTCGAAGGCCCCCCTCACTACCTCAGTCACCATGCCCAGGATCCTGGTGGCCTCATCCTCTATCAGGACGTACTCCCCGACCCTGGGGAGGACATCGGAGTAAGCAACCATGCTTGCGGAGAGAGGAGTGGTTCCCGGGGCGACCTTACCAAGTGTCCTGCTCTCCAAGAACCTCCCTCCCGCTTATCCAGTCCGTCAAAAGGAGGTTCTTCATCAGGTGGAGCACCTCCCCCTTCCCGATCCTAGCCATCTCGTGCGCCACCCTGAGGTGATAGGGGTATCCCCTAACGGCGCTCCTGGCCAGGGAGCTGAGTATCCTCCCCATCGACTGCTCGTCGTGCTCACCCAATACCTCTATCCTGAGCGGGTTTGAATTCCTCTCAAACTTGGCGTAGGTTATCGTTATTGGATAGGAGCTCTCGATACCGTAATACTCAGGAAACCTTAAAGAAATCTTCTTTGGGATTAGATAACCTGTCTTGAGCGGACAGGATCTTCTCACAATCTCCAAATCCGGTATTCTGGACTCAAAGTATACCCTGCTCCCCGATCTCTTAGAAATAGCCACTAATCTTTCCGATTTACTCAGGAGCTCGTTAAGCGAGATGAGGGTCTCGTACCTCTCCAGGAACATCCTGATCCTCACGAGCTCATCCCTCCTCAGCTCCTCACCCAGCTTTGACCTATAATATTCCTCGATGATGCCATCCACGATCTCAGAGTTGCCTGGATTCAGCAGCAGGGACACTAGACCGTCCGTCAGGCCGATGCCTGCCTCCCTGATCTCATCCACAACATCCTCCAAGAACCTCCTGGTATGCAGGAACCTGTACCTGCTCCCGAAGGGGGTCAACCGCTCCCCGGCGAGGGCCTCCAAGGACCCGTCCAGCAGCAATATCTCGGGGTTAGACGATTCAATGGTTCTCAGGGCCATCTTAACCTCCATGGTCTCCCTGCATATGGATATCCTTTCACCGTGCCAAATGTCATCCAGAACACCCACCTGATACTTCCTGGCCCTCCTGACGCGACTTCCCCTCTCGAAAAGTGAGGAAGAAGTTATGAAGACCACCTGACCTTGATTTATGCGCCTCCTATTGCTGCCACCGTCTATCGCGGCAATGCTCCCATGGATTTGATCGGGGAGGTCCGACCTCCAGAGGGGATCCACCAGGCGGCCCTCCTCCTCCGCCAGTGATCTCCGGAGATCGCCTCTAATCATTATGATTATGTCCTCGATGGACTCAAAGGGAAGATCCCCTCTTTCCGGCATCCTGTTAATCTTACCGCGTCTCTCTTTTTATTCGTTCCCCCAATACCGCATCCCGGTGATCCGCTGAATGAGTCACATTGAGGTGATTGTGAGATTATATGGTGCATCGTATGGTGCGGAAGACTGCCACTATAAGCGATTATCCGAATGAAAGCTGTGAGGTGCTCCGGGATTTGGGTCTCAGCGGTCATGAGTGCCAAAGATCCAATGGGACCTTCCTGCGGAGGTCCGGGGAAGATAATTCTGCCTATGACCCCGCTCAGATGGGTCGCTCTCAGTCCTGAACACCGGGGCTCGGATCGAACCATGGCGGAGAGCGGTCCGCGACCCATCGCGCGGGAGAAGTAATAATATCGCTGATAGGAGGGGAGTTAGGGGGTGCTTATGTCACTGGATGCCTTCTTCAGACCACGCTCCGTCGCCATAGTGGGCGCTTCGAGGAGCGAGGAGAAGGTCGGGCACGTCATACTCAGGAGGATGGTGGAGATAGGATTTCAGGGGAGGATCTATCCGGTCAATCCGAACGTCGATGAGATACTGAATCTGAAGTGCTACCCATCCGTCTCCCAGATACCGGACAAACTGGACCTCGTGATTGTGGCTGTCCGGGCTGAGGTCACACCTGGGATCGTCGAGGAGGCCGCTGAAAAGGGAGCCAAAGGAGCCCTGGTGATCTCAGGCGGGTTCTCCGAGGTGGGAAACTACGAGCTTGAAAGAAGACTCGTGGAAACGGTCAGGAGGCACGGTATGAGGTTGATAGGTCCCAACTGCTTGGGGATATTCGATCCGAAGAATAAGTTGGATACTCTCTTCCTCCCCGAGAGCGTCATACCTAGGCCCGGGGAGGGGAGCGTGGCGGTCCTCACCCAGAGCGGGAGCCTGGGCAGCACTGTGCTCACGATGATGAGGAAGGAGGGAATAGGGGTCAGCAAGTTCGTGAGCTACGGTAACAGGGCGGATGTGGACGAGGGGGAGCTGATAGATTACCTCGCGGAGGACGAGGACACCAAGGTGATAGCCGCCTACATAGAGAGCGTCGCTGACGGCAGGAGGTTCATGGAGGCGGTGAGGAGGGCATCCGCCAGGAAACCTGTCGTGGTGCTGAAGGGAGGGAAGACCCAATCGGGCAATAGGGCCGTTAAGAGTCATACGGGTTCGCTGGCGGGAAGCAGCGAGGTGTTCCAATCAGCCGTTAGGCAGAGCGGGGGTGTGATCGTGAACGATCTGAGTGGGTTCCTCGACTCCCCCATGGCGCTGGCATCGCAGCCCCCAGTGATGGGCGACAGGGTGATCGTCATCACGAACGGGGGAGGCTTCGGGATACTGGCCGTTGATGCCCTCGAGTCCTTGGGCTTCCGGCTGAACCCACCCTCGGAGGATCTGGAGAGGAAGTTGAGGGAGAAGCTTCCCCCCTACTATCCGATCGGCAATCCAACCGACTTAACCGGCGATTCCACACCAGAGCAGTTCCTAGAGGTCGGGAGGGTATTTTCGGAGAGCGGAGAGTATGATGCTATGCTCCTGATACCCCTCCTCGGGGTGCCCGGGATGGTGCCCAGAAGGACCTTGGAGGCTTTATCCGAGCTCTTGAATTCATCTAAAATACCTCTGGTTGCTGTGGCCGTTCCCACCACGCGGGAAGTGGAGGAGATCCTCAAGGACCTGAAGATGAGGGGACTGCCCATCTTCCCGACTCCTGAGAGGGCGGCCCAAGCGCTCCTCTCATTGAGGCAGTACGGGGAGTCATTGAAGAGGCTCTCCAACAGGGCCTCTCGGCCCCCAGCCAATTCAGCGTGATCCTCAAAAATTTTTAGGGTTCCCTCGGGGAGCCCGGCCGGGCAACGTTTTTATCTCGCGCATGCGGTGAGGCCAGGTGATCTCATGTCCGGATTCTGGGATAGGCTGAGGGTGAACATAGAGGCCAAGTTGAACAAGCTATTCGATAGGTTCGAGGATCCCAGGGAGCAGCTGGATTATGCGTATGATAAGCTTGTTCAGCAGCTTCACAACGTGGAGATCGCTCTCTCTAGGGCGATAGCAGCTAGGAAGAAGCTGGAGTTCGAGCTGGAGAGGCTGGATGAGAGGATCAAGGACATGGACGAAAAGGCGAGGAGGGCCCTCAAGGCTGGAAGGGAGGACCTGGCGAAGCAGGCGCTAGAGAGGAAGCTCGTGCTCTCCCAGCAGAGGGAGGTCCTTGAGAAGAGAATAAATGAAATGAGGGAAGATGAGGAAAAACTATTGACAGTTAGGGACAATCTAAGGACAAAAATTGACTTATTTAAGGCGAAGAAGGAGCAGCTTAAGGCCGAGTATGAGGCATCAAAGGCCCAGGTCGAGGTCCAGGGGATGGTGACGGGTCTCTCAGATGAATTCGCCTCGGTGGCTAGGATAATAGAGAGATCAGAGGAGAAGGTCAACGATATGAAGGCCAGGGCCGCGGCTCTGGATGAGCTGATAGCCACAGGAGGCGCTCTCGATCTCCTAGAGCCGGAGGAAAAGGACGTGATCGAGAGGGAGCTCGGCAAGATAGAGCTTAAGGCGCAGTTGGAGGAGGAGATGAGGAGGCTCAAGGAGGAGGTCGGGGGTTAATTCCTTGCCCTCCCTCTCGGACATACTCTCATACGCATTAGCGGCAATACTAATATTTTTCGGGCTGATCTTCATCATAGCTGGTGTCTACGAACCATGGCGCCTGCTGCCGGGGCTCTCGCTGCTCGCGATAGCGGGGCTCCTCCTCTACCTCCGGGGCAAGGTTGGCGAGGCCAAGACCCGTGAGGAGATGCTCGAGGCGGCCGTGATAAGGCTCGCTAGGAGGAAGGGGGGATTCGTCTCAATAGCGGACGTTTCATCTGAGCTGAACTTACCGGTGGATAGGGCTAGGAGGATATTGGAGGGGCTTGAGAGGAAGGGAGTTGCCCTTTTAGACTTCAAAAGAATAGGAGATGAGGGGGTGGAGGTCTACAGGATCCTAGGGGCGGCTGAGGAAGAGGGAGGCTGACCTCAGGACACGGGGGTCCCGGGGGGCACCCTCTCCTCGGGTCCTATCAGCACGGGCCTTCCATCGACCACGGCCGCGAGAAGCATCCCCTGGGACTCAACTCCCATGAACTTCCTCCTCTCAAGGTTAACTACCACGACGATCTGCCTTCCCACCAAGTCCTTGGGATCGTAATGCTCCGCTATTCCGGCGACAAGCTGCCTCCTCTCCCCTCCCAGGTCCACCACCAACTTCATCAATTTCCTGCTTCCCTCTATCCTCTCGGCCTCCAAGATCTCCCCTATCCTTATGTCCAGCTTCTTGAATTCTGAGAACGGGACTTGGGACATGGAACCACCTCAGCGCAGCTCGAGTCATACCTTTTTAAAGGGATGCTGGGGTTTACCCGCGCTAAGGACCTGAAGAGGTCCGAAAGAGAGGTGATGTGAATGGCCAAGCTGACGATAACAGCCCTAGGGGGAACTAGGGAGGTCGGCAAGAGCGCACTGTTGCTTGAGGCCGGCAGAACGAGGGTCCTACTCGATTATGGGATGAAGCTGATACCCAAGCAGCACCCCGAGTTCCCCCCGCTGCCTGATGAGGTGGATGCCGTGCTACTCTCCCATGCCCACTTGGATCACTCGGGCTCAATACCGAGGCTCTTCGCCAGCGGAAAGGAGGTACCGGTATACGCCTTGGATGTGACAAAGCACTACACTGAGCTCCTGCTCTATGACACAATAAAGGTCGCTAAGATCAGGGATCATGAGATAGGATACGGGGCCAGGGATGTAAACAGGTTCCTCGAGAGCTTCAGGCAGATAGAGTTCAACGTCCCCTTCAAGGTGGGGGACATAGAGGTCACAGCCATAGATGCGGGCCACATCCCCGGCAGCGCCATGTTTCACATAAGCTACGATGGCAAATCGATCCTCTACACCGGGGACTTCAACACAGTGGAGTCTAGGCTCATGCCCTCGGCGCGCCTGGATGACGTGCCCGACGTCGATGTGGTGATCACTGAGTCGACTTACGCGAAGAGGGAACATCCCCCGAGGGATAAACAGGAGATGCTGCTCAGGGATGCCGTGATGGAGACCATAAGCTCAGGAGGTACCGCGATAATAGCAGGCTTCGCGATAGGCAGGCTCCTGGAGGTGGCCATGGCCCTCAGGGCCAGGGGCTTCAGGGGCGACCTCTTCTTGGACGGCATGGCTAGGAAGAGCACCGAGATAACGGCCGAGTTCTCGAACAGGGTGAGGAGCTACGATGAGATGATGCTGACCATAAGGAGCCTGCTGCCCGTCAAGGACTGGGGGATGAGGGAGAGGATCTCTAGGAGACCCAGCGTGGTCCTCACGACGTCCGGCATGCTCGAGGGGGGACCCGTGCACTATTACCTGAAGGAGAGGAAGGACGATGAGAACAGCATGATAACCCTCACAGGGTATCAGGTGGATGGATCGGAGGGAAGGAGATTGCTGGAAGAGGGAAAGATCGAGATAGGAGGGGAGGAGAACTGGATAAATATGAAAGTCAATCAGCTGAACTTCTCAGCCCACGCAAGCAGATCGGGCATCCTGAAGCTGATCCGGGAGCTGGGACCTAAGGAGGTGATAGTGGTCCACGGTGACAGGACAAGCGAGTTCGCCTTGGAACTCGAGGAGAGGATGGGGGTAAAGGCGAGGGCCCCCGAGGTGGATGAGACGATAGAACTTTGAGCTTTATCGACCTCCCCTAAACCTCCTTTTGCTCCTGAGGATGAAGTCCAGGGGGTAGACCTGCAGGACCCTCCTGTCCTCCGTGGGCATGACCTCCACCAGCCTCCCATCGAGGTTAAGTCTCTTCAGAAATCTAAGGGCTTTCTCGAATGACTCGACATCCATCAGGAGTCTCCCATCCTCGAGGGAGCCACCATACCTCCGCATCACCATGGCGAGCTTTTCCTCCGGTCCAGTGACCTCTCCGTATACCAGGGTCCCCTCATCGGTCGGGGTCTCGTGACGCTTGGCCACGTTGGCGGCCCTCCTCATCCACCTCATCCTCACCTGGTACTCCTTCTGAGCCGCGGGGCAGAAGTATCCCATGATCCCCGTCTCCCTCTCCAGGTACTCCAGCGCATCCCTGGCGGTCTCGGAGCTCCCCTCGACCGCCACCTCATCATCCGCTCTCGGCCTCATCCCCATGCTCAGCAGTCTCTCCCTGTTCGAGGGTGTGAACTCAAGCTCGTTCAAGTTCAGGAAATCGGCACCGATACTGTCCAAGAATTTTGAGAGCTTCTTGATCCTCTTCATCCAAGGATCCATCGGTACCGATGGGATCTCAGCGCCCACCGAGAAGCCCATAGAGACAGCAAGCCTCATCTTCTCCCAATTCCTCTCATCCCATGTGTGAAACCTGATCTCATCCACACCGGAATCGTAAAGCGCGGAGAGGCTCCCCTCATCTACGCCTATGGAGCTCGTGTATACGTGCACGTGAAAACTCTTTCCGAAAGCCTCCTTGAGAAGCCCAACGTAGCTTGAAACCCTCTCCGGGACCATGAGGGGCTCCCCTCCCGTTATCCCCGCACCCAGGGAGGAGCTGACCCTCACCTCCTCCAGCGCATCCGAGGGGCCCGAGACCACCCTCTCGTTCACGATCACGAGATCCCTCCTCCCCTTCCTCCAATCGGCTATTGTGCAGTAGAAGCATTTTGAGTAGAGTGGACACTCCCCGGTGATGAAGATGACGCTCTTAGCCCCCTTCCAGCAGAGATCGCAGCCAGCACTCCATCCCCTCACTCTAAGAGCGCCTAGGGGTAGCTCCTCCATCCTCAGACCCGCCAGCCTCTGATGTAATCCTCCTGCTCCGGCGTGAGGGAGTCTATCTCTATGCCCATGGACATGAGCTTTATCCTTGCGACCTCCTCATCTATGAACCTGGGCACGGGCATCACCCTATGGGGAAGCTCCCCCCTCTTCCCGATGAGGAACTCAATGCTCAGAGCTTGATTGGCGAAGCTCATGTCCATGACCTCGCTCGGATGCCCTTCCGCAGCCACAAGGTTAACCAGCCTTCCGCTCGCGAGGAGGTAGACCCTCCTACCATTGGGGAGCAGGTACTCCGTTAGGTTGTCCCTTAGATTCCTCTTGGCCAGGGACATGAGCTCCAAGTCCTTAACAGAGATCTCCACGTCAAAATGGCCCGCGTTTGCTAGTATGGCGCCGTCCTTCATCAAGCTCAAGTGCTCAGCCCTTATGACATCCCTATTGCCCGTGGCGGTGACGAAGATGTCACCCATCTTCGCGGCCTCTCGCATCGGCATGACTATGAATCCGTCCATGGCGGCCATCAGCGCCCTTATTGGATCCACCTCAGTCACGATGACCTTCGCTCCCATCCCCTTAGCCCTGGAGGCGATGCCCCTACCGACGTAGCCGTAGCCGGAGACGACGAACCACTTGCCCGCGATCATCACATTGGTGGCCCTCAGTATGCCGTCTATCGTGCTCTGACCAGTGCCGTAAACGTTATCGAAGTTCCTCTTGGTCTCAGCATCGTTCACCGCTATTATCGGATACCTGAGCCTGCCCTCCCTCTCGAGGGCCCTCTCCCTCATGACCCCGGTGGTGGTCTCCTCCGTGCCGCCGATTATCCGCTCAGCATAACCCCTCTCATGAGCCAGCACGGTCAGATCCCCACCGTCATCCATGGTCACATCGGGCTCCGCCTTGAGGCAATCCTCCATCGCTTGGACGTACTCGGAATCCGACATGCCCCTCCACGCATGGACCTCTACGCCCTCTTCGGCCAAAGCCGCCGCCACATCGTCTTGGGTCGACAGCGGATTAGATGGCACCAGGAAGACATCCGCACCCCCCTGCCTGAGCGCGAGCATGAGGACAGCGGTCTCCTTGGTCACGTGCATGCTGGCCGATATCCTCACGCCTTTCAGAGGTTTTTCCCTCGAGAACCTCCTGGATATCTCAGATAGCACGGGCATGTGAGTACTGGCCCATTCTATCGACCTCCTGCCGCTTTCAGCCAGACTGGGATCCTTCACCTTCGGCAAGATCATCCCTCCCTCCTCACTATCTGGATCAGCCAGTAACCATCCTTCTCTGAGACAGACTTGAGGACGTGACCAGTTCTCCCGATCCACTCGTAAACATCATCGACGCTCTCCTTATCGCCGACTAAAAAGTTGATGGTCTCCCCGGGGGAGGACTTGCTCACTATCTTGGCTATTTGCACGATCGCCCTGGGGCTCCTCATGCTCCTCAGATCCACCGTCCTAGTCACCGAACGACCCTCCTCCCCAAGGCTTGGTACACGAGAGAATCATCAAGGCCCTCCCTCACTATCTTATACATGAGGAATGCGTCCTCCCCATCGGCGTAATAGAAGGGGATTATCCCAAGCTTCTTATATCCCAGCTTCTCATAAAGCCTTATCGCGGGATCGTTGGAGACCCGAACCTCCAGGTAGATAGCCTCCGATCCGTAGGTCATCAGACCCTCCTCGGCCCTCAGCATGAGGGCCTCACCGATCCCCCTCCTCCTGTGCTCCTTGCTCACCGCTATTGAGAGGACGTGCCCTAGGATCAGGGTCGCGCCCTTGGCGTAGTGGGGCTCGACCCTGCACATGACGTATCCCACTATCCTGCCATCCTCCGTCTCGGCAACGAAGAAGCTGTTCGGAAACCTCCTGTAATTCTCCAGGAAGAAGTAACTGGGGTAATTCTCCGGCAGGAATATCCTATTTATCCTCTCAACGTCCTCCAGATCCTCGGGTTTGAAGGGCCTTATCCTGTAGTTCGGCAGCATCGAGTGGGTGGGCGCGGGAAAGGGTAATAAAATTACCCTAAGGTCCGAGATGACCGCCGAATGGATCAATGCCTCCTGATACCCCTTGACCTTGGTGCGATGGATTAGCCATGAGCTGGATGGCCTCGATATCCGCTCCGGTATCCGCAGCTCATCCCCTCCGGATCATCGAGCCCCTGAGGATATTCAGCTCCCTGGGAGCGGGTGAGTTCAGATGGACCGAAGTCACACCTGGCTGAGCGGCGTCACTTTAAAATTCTCCTGCCGGCGTCAGGGGAGGTGATGGATGGACAGGGAGGATCTCGATGAGAGGATAGCTGAGAAGGAGGAGCTCGAGGATAGGGTGAGGGAACTCAGCAAGATGGCTGGGAGGCTTAACAAGGAGATCGAGGGGCTTAACAACAGATATCAGATGCTCCTGAAGTGGGTGGAGGAGCTTCAGAGGAGGAGGCTCTCACTCGAGCAGGAGATAGCGGAGAGAAGAACCCTCATGGGGCAAATGGAGTCCCAGATTAAGGAGCTGGAGAAGGATCTTGATGCGCTTAAAGAGGGAAGGGAGAGGTTGAGGGCCGAACTGAACGTGATGGAGGCCAGAAAGTCCTCCTTAGAGTCGGAGATTGCTTCAATGGATGTCAGGCTCTCAGCTCTGAGGGAAGAGGTATCCAGGCTTGAGGAAGCCTCAAGGAGGCTTAACTCAGAGATCAAGGCATTGGAGGGAAGGAAAGAGCTTCTTGTAGCGGAAATAGAGGAGTTGAGGAGGATAAGGCAGGATCTGAGCGATGATATAAGGAGCATGTCCCAGCAAGTGAGGGAGTCCTCCGAGCTCCTCGTCAAAAAGCTATATCCGGCGATCTCCAGCCTCATGAAGGTTGCTGGAGTCATCGAGTCAACCAATGAGAAATTAACGGAGCTTAACAGGGAGATATTAGATCTATCATCAATATTGGGCGACATCAACTCGAGAGCGGAGCTCATCTCGGTGTTGGATAGGGAGATAGAGGAGAGGAGAAGGAGGATAGAGCTCCTCATATCCCAGGAGGAGTCGCTGAGGAGGGGAGGCGGCTGAGTTACATTAAAAAATCCTCCGGGGTCGTGGTGTGAGGTGATGCGATGAGCGCCGAGAAGGCTGAGAAGGTCATAAGGGACGTTGAACTCAAGCCCCAGCTGGTGGAGCAGATCAGGAAGGAGGTCGTGAGGGCGAGCTACATAACGCCCCAATCACTCGCCATGAAGTACAACATAAGGGTGAGCGTCGCCAGAAAGCTCTTGAGGGAGTTCGAGAGGGAGGGCATCGTCGTCTACGTGGACGGGAACTCCAGGCTAAGGATTTATATGGGAGCGAGGGCCAAGGTATCCAAGGAGGGGTAGGCGCTGTTTGGACCCCCTCCCCTGGGGTGAAGCGTGTATTGAGAGAGAGGATAGAGGGGATAGGGAGCTACATAGTCCTGCTGAGATGGAGGAACTCTGACCAGGTGAGGCTCGAGCTGATAAGGCATCTCTCCCCAATAACGATCGAGAGGCTCTACAGGAGCCTCCCAATCAGGGGGATGGTCGTGAACAGCGGTGAGCTCCTCTACATACCGGTCCCCATCGATACTAGGGCTGAGAAACCGAGAAACTCCATGAGGAGGGGACACGTGGCTTACTCGCTCTCCAAGAAGATGATCGTGATCGCTCTATCTGATGCGAGGTTGAACGAGTCCGTCAACCCCATGGGGAAGGTGGTATCTGGGGTGGAGCTCATAGGCGACCTGAAGACGGGTACGACGGTGGAGCTGGTGAGGGCCTGATGAGGTTCTTATGGAAGGGCAGCTCAGCCGTCTACATAGACTCCGGTGATCTGAGGGTCCTGATAGATCCGGCCTCCTTCTTCTCCCCTGTTGAGCTGCTCCAGCTGGGAGGCCCTGACCTGATCCTCTTCACACACGAACACTCCGATCACTTCGATCCAGACTCCTTGGAGGCCATCCTGACGGAGTTCGACGCCAGGGTCATCTGCAATCCGGGGGTCCACAGGGTCCTGAGGAGGAGGTTCGGCGAGAGGGTCCTCAGGATAAGGGACGGGGAGATGCTGGAGCTCGGAGCTAGGGTGCACGCGCTCAGGGCGGTGCACCCCGGCCATCACCCGGTGGTCCTGCTCCTGGAGATGGGAGGAAAAGCTATCTTCCATGGGGACGGGAGCGGGTTCTCGGGGGCCTTCCAGACCTTCTCCCCGGTGGACCTGGCCTTCATCCCCGTCGGCTCCCCATCGCCGAACTCAAGTCCCTCCGAGGCGGTGAGGATTGTCAGGGCGGTCGT
>MAIU01000015.1 GCA_003344655.1 Candidatus Korarchaeota archaeon NZ13-K | reverse complement strand
GGTGAGGCGATTCTGGAGCTGAAAAGGGTAAACTTGGTGCTCGGGCCTCCGGAGTCGGGGAAGTCCAACCTGCTTGAGGCCCTGGCGCCCTTCACTCTATTGGGTCAGCTCTCGAGCTACGAAAAATCCGGAATCGTGCTCGGATACGAATCGGAAGATGAGGTTCGTCTTTGGGACCTCAAACCCATTTTCACCAAGCTCACCCGAATCAGGAGGAAGGAGGATCCATTCTTCATGTTCTCCGTGGACGAGCCCGCCACAGTCAGGCTGGAGATGGACGGCCTCATTGAGGCTGCATTCACATACTCCCCGGAGGCCCTGAGCATCTCCTATCGGCTGGAAGGCGAAGAGTTTATGGAAGTATTCCGGCTCAGTGGGTACAATGAGATCGATTCAGTGACCGCAAGCAGGTCTGCGCTCTCTAGAATCGACGAGCTCGAAGGGAGGCTCCCCAGGGTCAAGTTCTACAGGTTCTCCAGCCCAGAGAGGGTGGTGTTCTGGGGCGAGGAGCTGATCCCTCCGGACGGCCCGAATCTCATGCACGTCCTCGGCATACGCGGAGGGTTGAGGAGGATCGTCAGCTCCTTGCTGGATGATGTCGGCCTGAGGCTGAGCCTCGAAGTTCCTAGCAAGAGGGTCATGTTCCTCAGATTCCTCCCCACCGGGGAGGTACTCGGGATAAGGGATTACATGCTCTCCGACACCTTGAGGAGGCTCATATTCTTCCTCGCAGCGATCGAGACGAACAGGAAATCTCTGGTGCTGATGGAGGAACCGGAGGCTCATGCATTCCCTTTCTATGTGAAGTTCCTGGCGGAGAGGCTGGCAATGAACGAATCGAACTCCTACATCATCACCACCCACAACCCATACTTCTTGGAGACGATCGTGGACAAGGTGCCTGACGCGGATCTCTCCGTCTACGTGGCCAGAAATGAGGGTGGCGTGAGCGAGTTCAGGAGCTTGGAGGCCTCGGAGATCAGGGAGATCATCGCTGAGGGGGCAGATGTCTTCATGAAGATCGGGGATATGGGATGATCTGGGTGGAGTGCTACCCTGATGGGAAGCTAGTTGAGGTCCTCGGCCTCAGGGGGAGGCACCCGAAGGTAGGAGGAAAGGGGAGGGGTGGGACTGGTTGACTCGGACCACGAGGGCACGATCCCCAGAAAATGCGAGGAGGATCATGCTCGCTCGCTTCCACAGTACGGCATCAGGGTCTTCAGGTGCGGAAGGGGATGGATCGTCGCTTTGGATAGAAACCTCGAGGAGTTCCTCTTAGCTTCGGCCAGGGAGTCTGGGATAGACATCGAGTCCTATGGCCTGAGCCGTGATGTCAGGGAGATGCACCACCAGATAAGCAGGATGCATCAGCCCCCAGGTTTCGAGAAACTTCTAGAGGATCTGCTAAGTAAGAGCGGGAGATTGACTGCGCTAAGAAATTTGCTGAGAGAGCTTGAAGGTCCCGAATATTGACCATCTAGGAGATCCCCCAAGGTCTGATGCCTAGCATCTCGGCCCACCAATTTCCACGGGCTCGTAAGTCAGTTCCGCGATCCTAGTGTTGAAGAAATATGCGAGGGGGAACGCCAGATCAATACGCTCGCTTTACCTAGCTCTGGCTCTTAGGGAAACCTAAAGTTCGTAGAACTACCTGATCGAGTCGTGCAACCTTTGAAATGACCATGCAGCCGTTCAGGTTGAGCAACGGTTCCATTTAACGCCGCAGAACTCGAAGAACTGACCGAGGGATTAGGAGGCCCCTCGCAACCCGATTGATTCATGAGTGGTGGATCTCATTCCACCAATATTTATATAGGTCTGGTGGAATCATATCCACCAATGTTGAGCGTGAGCGACTTCGTCCTCAACAGGCTCACCTCGGCTCCAAGCGAGTACAAGCGCCACAGAAAGAGATTCAGGAGATGGATCTTTTACAGGATGAAATCCCTGTTAGGCTCCTTCCTCTCCGGCGAATCAGACTACAGGCTCATCGTGGTCCCTGGTCTCAGAGGGGTGGGCAAGAGCACCCTGCTCTGGCAGCTTTACGAGTACCTGATGGGCAGGCTGGACCCGACCAACGTTCTGCACCTCCCCGTGGATATAATGAAGGCATACACGGGGAATGACAGCATAGTCGAGGCCTACGAGGCATTCCTGAGCCATTCCAGCCGGGGGAGGAAGGTGATGCTGATAGACGAGGTCACCTACTCCGGTAACTGGCCGCTGGAGCTGAAGGCCCTTCACGACAAGGACCCAGATATGGGGTTCATTGTGACCGGCTCCTCCTCCCTCCACCTGAGGGTTGCTGAGAACGCGGATCTAGCCAGGAGGGCCGTCGTGGAGCCGATGTTCCCCCTGAGCTTCGGTGAGTACCTCATGATCAGGGGATCCCTCAGGTGGACGGAGTTCGCTGGCGACTTGGCTAGGGCCATATACGAGCTCTCCCCGGAAAAAGCCCTGGAGGAACTGAGGAATGTGGAGAGCAGGGTGATAGGGGCCAGCAGGGGTTTTGATCCCAGGAGAGATCTGGAGGAGTATCTGAGGATCGGTGGGTTTGCGTTCTCAGCCCTCTCCCGAGACAGGTGGTTGGCGTGGAATCAGGTGTACGAGTCGGTTCAGAGGGCTCTGGAGAGGGACCTGACCGGTTTCAGGGGCTTCGATGATGAGACCGTGTTCAAGGCTGGGATGCTCGTGAACTCGCTGGCCCTCTCACAGGGTGCAGCCACCAGCCTGAGTAGGCTGGCCGATGAGGCTAAAATGGATAAGAAGACACTCCTTAAGGTCATGGACGCTCTGGAGAAATGCGAGCTCCTCTTCGCGGTGAGACCCCGGAGCGAGGTCGCCTACAGGAGAGGCGTCTCGAACAAGTACTACTTCGCCACTCCCACCATAAGGGTCGCTCTGAGGAGGATCGCAGGATACCAGGAGGACAACCTTGGCTTGCTGGCTGAGGAGGCGGTCGCAGCATCCCTCAGGAAGGTGGCCTTCCTGAGGAGGGGCGGTTTCTCCGGCCTGAGATATGTGATAGAGAACGGTGAGGTGGATTTTCTCCTGGAAGGATCGAGGGGTGAGATGATGATTGAGGTGGGTTGGGGGAGGAAGAGAGGGGGAGCTATCTCCAGGGCATCCGGGAGGAGGCTTGTAATCCACGGAGGAGATCTTAAAGCTGAGGGGGGAATGCTCTACGTGCCTCTTTGGCTATTCCTCATGATATGAGGAGTTATCGTGCGTAAGGGAAGGCCATTTCCGCCGCTCAATCGCACAAGTAAGTTCGTAGAGTGACGGTTTTCGATCTCCAGGCATCTAATGTCTCCAAACGATGAGATCGGGGTTTTCTCCTCTATACACTCCGATGCCCTTACACGCAGGTCTTCTTCTGTCTGAGCTAGTCTAACCGCTGTTTTTAGACAAGTTAATACCTCATCTTCTAACGTTTATTTCCTGAAATGATGCCATTGAATCACCTCTAGTGGCTTATTTCCCCTCGCTCTGATTCTGGTCCTGATTTTGCGTAGAACTTTGATAATGTGCCTTTCCTAGGTGAAACACCTCTATGGTAGTTGGAGACTCTCCCACTGTCATGACCTAATTAACTCAAACATGTTAATCCCCTTGGGGTGTTCATGTTGCAGATACTTAACCTTGCATCACCACACTTTTCCCCTATACTATATTAGGAAGCATCCGTACGCGCGAAGTTTCATGTCAGTTTCAGCTCATAAAAGTTATTCCCCAAATTTTCCGGATCATAACTCATAAGTGGAAGAATGGGAACACGCCCTTCGGTCAGATAGATTTATCTGCCTCCAATCCCTCGTATCTCGATGACGGTTCAGAGCAGGCGGACCCGCGCGGGATCAGAGGCATTCAAGGAGGAGCTCCTCGAAAGGCTCTCTAACTTGGACCAAGTTTCACTACGTGAAGGCATGACAGATTTACTCTCCCTTCTGGACGACGTCGAGCTCGTCCTGAGTTCTGAGGATCTGACCGAACTGGAGAGGCAGGGCTTCACCCTGATAAGGGAGTACCTGAAGGAGGCGACGGTCCTCGAGCTCAGAGGGCTCCCCAGGGCCCCCTTCCTTAAGAAGATCAAGGAGATCGCATCCATCCTGAGGGTGATAGGGGACCTCAGAGGAGAGGGGATCCGCATCATCTCCCTTGAGGACCTGACCGTCGTTGGTGAGATCGATGGCAGGCCGGTCTACTCCATCAGGCGGGAGGAGGGAGATAGTCCTCATTGATAGGAGGCCCAAGAGGGTCCTAGTCGAGCGTAGGAAGGGCCTAGAGATTCACTACTTCTACTGGGACCTGGACATGTACAAGCCCTTCGATTACGAGCCGGTGACTCTGCTGGGGTCTTCCGTCCTGTCCCGCTACCACTGGAGGGGCCTCGTGCTGTGGAACGCCCCCGTCAGGAGGGAGGGCAGACCCTTGGTCAGCTTCTACCTAGGGGTTCACACTCCGCTGGTCGTCTCCGAGAGATGGGTCGTCTCGCTCATCTTCTGCGTCAAAGACCTGTCCCTGGAGGAAAGGTTCCTCCTCGGCTACTACCTGACGGTGCTCAACGCCATGCTCCAAGGACTGCTGGAGGTGGATGAGGGTAAATTTCACGGGTATGAGGACCTGATAGAGGAGGGTGTGGTGCCGGAGAAGTACAGGTTCGACCCGGAGGCATGGGGCTTCCTGATAGTGGTAGGGGAGCCCCCCAGGGACCTGCCCGATTTCATAGAGAGGAGACTGAGGGAATGTGAGTGAGCTACGTACGACTCACAACAAGAAGGTGATTGATCCACGTCTTATTTTTCGCGAATATCAAGCGAGGACATGGGAATCCGTCCAGAAGAAACACATTAGAGAGCCCGCTGGAGTGGAAAAGCAGGTAGATACTCTCTTATTTTGAAAGATACTTTTTCCTCTTTAAATGAAAGTTGAGAAGGGATTGGACTTAGAACTAAGAATTGCCAGCGAGCTAGCTGTTGCAGGATGGTTTGTCCTGAACAGGGTTGAGCTTAGAGAGGAGGATGCTCTCTTCACGGATATAGATGTGTTGGGAATCAAAATGTTAGGGGAACAGGAGAGGTGGCTCCTCGTCAGTAGCAAGGCGGGAGGCGATGGGGTATACAAGACTGCCCTTCACCTGCTCGGCACGGTCGTCTACGTATCTGATAAGTTCAGAGGTAAGGGTGTTGCAGTCAGGGGATTGCTGGTCCACAGGAATCCCCCGAGTAAATTCGATAACAGGCGCATAATCTTCAGAAACGCAGACTTATTCAGGGGAGGAAATTTCTTGCACAAACACTGGCGAAGAGCGTTCCTGACGGAATACTATCTGCTGAGGGAATTCGACACTCTCAAGGAGGAGGTGAGGGGCCTCATGCCGTGCAGGAACGACAATGTCAAGCCTGAATGCCTAAACTGCGATAGGGAATGCCCGGTCAGGTACCGGGTGCTTGCTAGAGCCATTCATAGGGAGCTAGTCGGAAGGCTTCTATGGTTCGATCCGGAGGATCGCCTGAGGACTATCTTGGACATTTCGATGATGGAAGAAGTTAGGAAATTAAGAAATAACGTCGCTAATGAGTTGAAGGGAGCTGGCGTAGACGATCCGGATCATCACCCAGTTACCCAAGCAGCCAGCTATCTCCAGTACAGGCTCAAGGTGTTCTCCCTTCTCACATTATCTGAGATCTTAGCTGGTAGGGTAGATATTAGCCTAGATAGGTGGTTACTCAACAGACTACCATCTCCCGAGTTGCTGAGGATAATGCCTAGGGCTTTTCAGGTGTTCCTCATGTCTTGGGGGGGCTTCATTTGGGAGGAGGAACGCGAAAGGGAAATCAAGGCCATCGCTGGGGAGATAGGAATAGAACCTGAAAAATTTAGGGAATGTCTAGGGGCTTTTGAAACAATATTCCGCTCAAAAATGGAAGATTTCAGTTGGTTTCAATTAGTAGCCAACAAAAGCACTAAAATGATATTCCTATATCCTAGGATAATGAGGGGTCTCGGAGTACTTAGAAGGGAGCAATTCTATGGCGACTCCACGAGCTTTCCCGAAGATTGGGAACTTTGGAAGAATGATCATGTTAGCTTCATAGACAGCCACATTCAGAAGCTCCAACCTGTCAAGAACGAGGACTTCTCACACGGGAATGTTAGATAGGGCAAGGTCCTTGATCATTCTAGGTAGTCTTCCAGTGGCCCATGCTCCTCAAGAAGGTTTACTAAAGTTTCGACTTTTCCATTAATTGCGTCCATTATCGGGTCCAATACTTCGGGATCCACTTTGGAGATCTTTCGCTTTATACTGGTCCAAGCATTCACGTATCTTCCCTCCTTTGTGACGAGTATGAGGTCATAGTAGAAAGGATGAGCCATATCCCTCCTTCCAATCGTCACACTTTCAACGTATCCTTCCTTTCCTCTCTTTTCCCTGTAGACCATCCTGATCTTCGACTCGTAGAAAGCTCGACATTCAGAAATTGGCATTCCTCCTGTCTAGGGATAGGAAGGTTCTGTGGAGGGAGTTGAAATTTGAGCCCTATTATATGGGACAGTACAGCGAGGTCCTCGACTAAGATATCGAGGAGCTCTCCCAGCTCGGCCTAGTAAGGGCGATGATAAGGGAGTCTCCTTGACCGAGGAGGAATTGAGGGTCAGACGAAAGCTCATAAAGGAAGCTGGCAAGTTCTCAGAGAAGCTGGGTTTCTCTATAAACGACGTTCTGAGGGAGATAGAAGATTTGAGGGAGCTGAGGAGAGGCCTCAGTGAAGACGAGTTCCTTCTCCTCGTCTACCGGACCTTCCCCGAGTTCACGGTTAACTCGGCCATAAAAGATGACTTGGAGAAGAGGAGAGAGGAGATAGCCATCAACCTCTACGTTAAGGGGAAGGCAAGCTTGGGAAAAGCGGCTGAGATAGCTGGCATGTCCGTTGATGAGTTCATGTCCCTACTGAGGAGGAAGGGTATTGAGGTCCTCCTGCAGGAGTGAGCTAGTTGTCGATGCCTCCGTGTTTACCGCTTGCTATCTCTTTCCGATGGTAAAACCCTCCTGAAGAACCTCAGCGAGATTTATGATCTGATTACCACAGAGAGGGTTATCGAAGAGGTGAAGAACGTAAGAGAAGAACTTCTAGAGGCGATTAAGGGTGGATTGGTGAGGGTGAATTCCTCAGTGTCAGGAGGTCTCCCCTCCCACGTACGTTTGAGTTTGGGAGGAGGGGAGGTCTCCTTCTTGGGGATATGCATGCATCTTCGCGGTGAAGGAAAGGATGTGAGGTGCGCACTGGATGACCTTGACACTCCCCCTGCTTAAGCAAGGGAATTCTTGCTTCTACGGTGTTCATCTCTTCGGTGTTCACAGCCCTTCTATTCCGTCTGCATCCATCCCACCGTAGAGGCAAGGGGTCTGCCACGACCCCGTTATCCCTATCCCTCCAGGAGGGACTCGGGATTATTGATCCCTGCTTTTCAACGAGGTTGCCGATTATTTAAACCTATCGACGCCATTCACCTAGTTACTGAAGCAGTAGAGCTCTCTAGCGTGTTTTCTGTAAAGCCAGAAAGATAGCTAATCTGCTGGATATTGAGGTTAAGGGAACGATAGGTCTCCTTGAAGAGCTCAGGAGGAGGGGATACCTGACCAAAGAGGGGCTAAATTCCCTCTGTTGCGAGCTTAAGGGCAAAAATTTTCGATTTAAGATGGATATGTGCTTGGAACCCTAGCGAGAAAATCTGATACCTTAGGATTCCTCTCACCCACCGACTGGGCCGTCGCGAGCATTAGAAATCCCTCTCATTGTCTACACCAGCACCAAGCCATGATCCAGTAACCTCTCGTAATGCTTGCGGTTCCTCGTGAGGAGGGGGAGACCGTTCGAGATGGCCGTTGCCGCCACGATCAGATCCCTCTCATCTATCATCTCTCCCCTGATCTTGAGATCCCTGTAGATCTCTATAGCCTTCTTGAGGACATCATTCATCGGTGGGAGAACTGTGAAAACCCGTTCCATCCTCTCTTTGGCAGCCTCGAAGTCCCTCCTTCCCCTCAGGAACTCGTATAGGGATATCCAGGATATGAAGAGCTGGGTTCGCGGCAGTGAGGCTTTCCCCTTCTCCACGTCGATGAGCACATCCGTGTCAACCAGTACCCCCTCCATCCTCCCCCCTCAGCCGGATTTTCACCCTCTCAAATGGGATGTCCCTCTCACCGGAGGTCTTTCGGAGGAAATCCTCCAAGTCCCTTATTTCGGAACTCAGGACGGAATTCAGCAGCTCAGAGAGGAACTCATCCCAAGTCTTTTCTCTCTTGAGAGCGCTGAGCTTCCTCTTGAGTTCCGAGCTTATGGAGATGGTGGTCCTAGGCATCATGAATTATTGAATTCACAAATTAAAAATTATTTGTATGTTAGACATCCACATATGTAGAGGGAGATAATGAGAAGTATCCCGCTGTGATTTGCTCCTTACTGGGATTATAAGGGAACTTACAAGGTGGAGCTCTTGGGGAGATGATGTGCCGGATGGTCCAATTTACGGTGAGCGCTGAGATAATCCATTAGTTTCGAGGAAGGATGGGGCCCTCAAGAGGCACTGTCCTGGGTTTATAGAGGGTAGAACAAGCTCACATACATTCCCCCAACCTCTCGAAACCCTTTTAATGCTTACCCCAGGGAGATGATGTCGCTGCATGGTGGAGGAG
Organism: Candidatus Korarchaeota archaeon NZ13-K; assembly: GCA_003344655.1. Classification (NCBI taxonomy): domain Archaea; kingdom Thermoproteati; phylum Thermoproteota; species Candidatus Korarchaeota archaeon NZ13-K. The sequence continues at coordinate 13,290 of MAIU01000015.1, read as the reverse complement.
AGGGCCGCATTCGCTGGTGGCTGCTTCTGGTGCATGGAGTATGCCTTCGATAGGGTGAAGGGCGTAATTGATGCTTGTGAGCGGATACACCGGCGGGTGGAAGGAGAGCCCCACCTACGAGGAGGTCTCCTCCGGACGCACAGGTCACTATGAGGCCGTCCTCGTGAGGTACGATCCGTCGAGGGTATCTTACGAGAGGCTCCTTCGAGGTCTTCTGGAGGAACGTGGATCTGACCGATCCGGGAGGTCAGTTCTCCGACATGGGAAGCCAGTACAGGACGACCATATTCTCCTGAACGAGCACCAGAGGGAGCTTGCGGAGGAGTCCAAGAGGAGAATCCGCCTTTCCGGCATATTCGAAGGTCCCATAGTGACTGAGATAATGCCCTTCAAGGTCTTCTACCCCGCTGAGGACCACCATCAGGGCTATCACCTGAGGAACGGACCCGGGTTCATGCTGTATCACGACGCATCAGGCAGGGGTCCCTTCCCGTTTTCACAGCATCCCCCAAGATCCTGCTCTTCTCCGCGTTGCCTTTCCTCTCAATTCTCTTGGATAGAATAGAACACGCTCTCACCAAACGTCGGGCATCATATCTCCAGTTATCTTGAACTCTTCCGCATTCTTAAGATATGATGTCCATCCACTTATCCACGATATCTCTGGATAGCCTGTAATCGGGAGGTAAGAGTCTGGGGGGCGTTATTATCAGCTGTCTTTCGAAGAATCTCTCAGGGAGCATTGCCTTTGCTTCCTATACCTATCTGGATAGGAAGCCCTCTAAGGCATCAGCGGTCTCCTCTTGATGACGGTCTCTGTTACTACCGTGATGTGACCGTAGAGTCCCTCTCCGAGCCTTACGGCCCTCAACGTCGCTGCCACCCTGCTAGGTATGCTGAGATCCCTGAGCCTTAAGAGGATGATTCCTGGAGGGTGCTGGGAAATGGCGAGGTATCCGAAATCCTTGTCCATAGTGACGATTACCTTATCATGCTGCTTTGCCATCTCTATGACCTTGGTGTCCTCACATCCCCTACATTCCAGTAGGACGCTTTGCACATCGATGCCCATCTCCTTAAGCTCCTCATAGACCTTCAGACCCATATTCTCATCTAATAGGAGCTTACTGCGTGTCAACTAGAACCTCCTCTCTCCCCAAGACTCTGGCTGCGTACAGCAGGGCTGCCCTCACATCCTCGACGCTTATTCCGTAATCCTCCGCTATCTCCTCTGGACTCATTCCGGATGCCAACAGTTCCAAGATTGTGTCAACGGTGATTCTGGTACCCCTTATAACGGGTTTTCCGGCCATTATCCTCGGATCGACCACGATCCTGCGGAGGAGTTCGTCCAACGCACCCACCATCCTTGATTGCCGCGCTTCAGGTATAAAATCGCCAGGGTTGTAAAGTGCCCTAGGTGTGGGCTCGTGCTCGACAGGCAGTTGTGTGGTGCGATAAACATATACATCGAGATGCTTGGTTTCTCCCAGAGCCCGAGCACCTTCTACCGCTTGGTTTCGAGGCCTCTGATGTTGCTGAAGAGGCGGAAAGGTTCACCCATGAGGGCTCTGGGCTGGGTTACATGCTCCCGATGAACCCAAGAGAGACCGAGCCTAATGAATCCCAAGCGGTTGGTAGACCAGAGTCTACCAACCGTGAACCCCATGCGGTGAACCTGACCTCATAGTTCAAGATCTCTTATGTGCCTCATCCTCCCCTTCGCCTTCCTCAGAAGCTCCTCGTCGGCCGTGTAGGCAACGACCCCTAGAAGATCGGCGAGGGCGGCGTAGGATGCGTCATATATTGTTATCCCCTTCCTCATGGCCAGTTCGATGCTTTTCTTCGCGAGCTCCCCCGACAGGTCGTAGAGCGTGAGCTGAAAGTCATCGAGCGTCTCAGCCACCTCTTTCAGCTCTTCCTCACCGAAAGCGCCCGAGCACTTGAGGGCATTCATCACCTCATAAGGCAGGAGGCTTGGGCACGCTAGGTCGATCGCCCCGGAGGCATATGCGTCCCTCAGGAGCCTCGCCTCCTTGGAGTGCTCCTCCTCGACGAACCACTTTACCACCACGGAGGCATCAACTACGACCTTTCTCTCCATTTCCTTATCTCCTCCACGGAGCTCCATCCTTCCACCCTTCTGGAGAGTCTCTCTGAACTGAAAACAGCTTTCTTGATCTTGGATAGGTCCTTCTTATGTCTCCTCTCCTCTTCCCTCCTTATCGTCTCCATTATAGCCCTCCTGACCACCTCGCTCCAGTTGATGTGCCTGAGCTCGTCCATCTTCTCCTTGATCCTCCTATCTATCCTGAAGCTCACGACCACCGACATCATATCGTAATACGATTAATGTAATAAAAATATGACTTACCGCACTGGGACTGAGCATCAATCCTCAGTCTCATGATCGATCGAGTCGCGTTGAGCATGGTGAAGGGAATGTATTGGTTTACGCGAAGGGACGGATGACTTCCGAGTGTCGCGATATGCTTAGTGGGAGTGAGCAGCTGTTGATGCGGAAACTGTGGGTAATGCCTGAGGAGGGCTTACCTAATTGTATTAAATTGTATTCCTGCATTGGAGCCACTTGGCGTCCGAAGGAGCAGCGAATATCCTGAAGGAGGAGGGTTGAGCCTCTAGTTCCCGGTTCTCTTACCCTCTTGGGGTTCACGGGTGATGAGGCCTTAGCTGGATAGGATGGTCCTAATGGTCTTACTGGTGACGACAAGGGTGGTTTGGCCGTGCTATCTAGGGTCCCTTGACAGTAAGTATGGGAGGTGGAGCCTGCTCTACGCACAATTCAGCTCTCTTTGAAGACAGCATCTTCCCATTGGACGGGGATTGGAGCTGTTGGTGGCGGGATATCTGGTTATCTTAGAACCATTCAGCATCACAGTAAATGCGCGGCATCATTATGAGCCAAGGGAGAGGACAAAGAGCCATGCTGCTGGCTTGTGTGCCATGTTCACCGTGCGCCCGATCCAGATAGTCCACTCGGCAGCTTTATATATGCACACACTAATATGCACATATATGAAGAACATATCTTTGAGGGACGAGGTCTACGAGGAGCTATCGAGGTTGAAGAGGGAGGGGGAGTCTTTCTCCGACGTGATACTGAGGCTCATCAGGGGGAACAGGGAGAGATCACTTGAAATTCTGAGGAGATATGCCGGGAAATTGAAGGATTCTGACATAGAAGAGATAATCATGGAGGAGAGAAGGGGATTCTGGGTGAGGGAGTTTGATCTTTGACACCTCCACAATCCTGCGGGTACTGAAGGACGGGAGATTCGTCAGAAAGCTGGAGGAGATAGGGGTCGGGGAGATGGCTGTCACATCGATAACTGCCTACGAACTACTGAGAGGTGCGGCTTACCTGGCCAGGAGGGGAAGTGAGAGGGAGCTTGGGATCATCGTTCGTATGCTGTCCGAACTACCGGTGATCCCGTTCACCTACGAGGATGCCAGGGTCGCTTCCCTCCTGTGGTCGAGGCTCAGGGAGAGGGGAACGCTTGTAAACGATGCGGACATCCTGATAGCCTCCATCTCTCTGAGGCTTGAGGAAGTTCTGGTTTCGTTGGATGAGGACTTTCAGAAGATAAAAGAAGTGGAACCGGTATTGGAGCTGGTGCTGTTGAGACCCTGAAATGCAAGAAAGGTAGTTGGTGCGTGGGTCTTGCGGCCCATTCCACAAAAGAGCGTGCGGGACAGCGCTCCTTTTGTGGGGATAATCATTATATTTCCCACGAGTGGGTAGATACTGATGTCTACCCACATAGTTGAGATGGACGACAGAGGGAGGGTCCTTATCCCGAAGAGGTTGAGGGAGTCCATAGGATCCAGAAGGTTCCTGCTCATCGTTAAAGATGGAAAAATGGAGCTCATCCCATTGGATGATCCGAAAGAGGCCCTCAAAAAGTTGAAAGGATCTAGACAGTTTCCCTTTAACTGGGAAGAAGCTAAGAGGATCGCTGAGAGACTGGTGAATGAGGAGGTCGCCGATTGATGCCCTTAATCGAGCTGGATGTACTCCTGGCCTTCATAAATAAATCCGATAAGCATCATGAGGTCGCTTCACGCGTTATAGAAGCGGCTGTTTCTGATGAGAGCTATCACCTCTCCTTGGTAGCCCTGATCGAGATGTCTCTGATCTACAGATCTAGATCGATGGAATTGGAATTGGAGGAGGACCTGAGGCTTCTCCTTTCCCTCTTTAACGGCCGAACGACTCAACTCACTCCCTTGGAAGCGATGAGGGCTGCGTGGATCAGGAGGAAATACGGTCTCTCCTTCTTCGATTCCCTGCATGCAGCATTAGCGATGAGCCTGGATTCCACCATAGTTTCGTTCGATGAGGCGTATAACGGGATAGAGGGGTTGAGGAGAATCGATCCGATGGAATGGTAGGAGCGAGATCTCTAAAGCTTCTAGCTGAATGCTGCTTTCCTCTCTAAGATTCCGCTGAGTGTGGTAATTCTCCCCAACTTTGGAACCTCAATCCCTTGCGCACAACATGCCCAGGCCCATGGGTGTTATCTCGAGAACCTAGGTTTACCCTGCGGTCCACATTAGCTCTCTTTCATCAGGGGCTCCAATGGAGTCTTGCAGATGCTCCCGCGGGAATTATAAATGTCAGCCATCATGATGTGCTCCCTCCGGAGTTTTCTCACCTCTAATAGTTCTTCTGGGACCCTACGCCCTCCTGGCCGCGATCTCCACCTTGAAAATCCTCAGAGAGGGATCATAGCGCGCGGAAAAGGAGGTTGCAAGCACCCACTCCCGAGAGTGGGAGAGAGAGGATGAAGTGATGAAGTACCGGAAAACGCATCCATCACTCTCATCTACTTCATCGAGATCATGTTAGAGACCTCCTTGAGGAATGATTCTATAGAGGGATCTTCCAGCGGAGCTACCCGCCTACCTTCGTGTTTGTGGTGTGGGTGTGTGCTGATGTACGGGTGATGAGGTGCGTTATCGTACCTTGGCAGGATTTCCGAGCCGGAGATGAAAGTGCATGAGTATTTCTCGACCGATTCCCTGACAAATTCTGTGATGACGATCCTATGACTTGCCGAAATCGCTTCGATCCTGTACCAACCTACCGTGGGGAGTGGACCGACTGAGGACCCTCAAGACCACGTTACGGAATCCGTGACTCCTAAGCAGCTTAGTGACGTATGATATATCCTCTCGTTAAGCTTCAAGGTTGTTTCTCCCTAAGGACCTAAGCTTGCTCTCCACTGTCACGAGTTCCTCAACTAAGGCCTCCCAGACCATGAAATCCCCATGGACCTCGGGGTCATCGGGTTCAGGGATGAGGCCCTCCCTCCACGACCTGACGAACTCCTCGCTATCCATTCCGTACCTCTCCTCGAGCCTCTTCAGTTCGGAGAGCAGCCACTTCCTCCGGAGAACCAGCTCCTCTATTTCCTCTAGGCTCAGCGTCATGTCGCTCTTGTAAAATGGGTGGCCTCCGGTTATAACGGTATCGTGAAGCGCAGTTCCCGTATTCGTACCCGAGCCCTTCTCACCTCCCATTTCAAGCGAGCTATTAGTGACGAATGTTCCCCCGTGCGTTAGTCCCCGTGCTCCATTGGCGTGCGCTTCAACGCATCCTCCTCAGGTGGGGTATTCTACTCAGGGCGTTGAGGGCCCTCTCCAAATCCCTCTCCTTCACCAGAATGAAGTCCGAACTGTAGGAGGAGATGGCTAGCAGGGAAACGCCCTCGGAGGCCAGGGAGTTGGAGACCACGGCCATCAGCCCCACCAATTCGAGCGGCAGGTTCCCGAACTTGATGATCCTGTACCCGCAGTCCGCCTCCTCACCGCAGCCCTCCCTGCTGATCACAGTCATTCCCTCTGGCTCCTTCACCACGGCCAGGAAGTCCTGGGGAACTTCGCCGCAGATGGAAACGCAGTACTCACCATCCAGAACCTCGTATGTCAGGTCCCCGATGTTGAAGCCAGCGGGCGTCACGGCCTCAAGTACCCTCCCCAGTATGACGGTCTCCACATCCCCCTCGGCCCTGGTGAGCTCGATGGTGTTGAAGAATGAGTAGCCCTCCCTCAGGAAGAAGTCCAACGCTGGCAGGTTTGCTGGGATGACGCTAGCGTAAAGCCTACCGCCGGCCACCTCCTCGCAGGCCCTGAGCAACGCCCTTCCCACCCCTTTTCCCCTGAACTCCGGCTTTACGTATATCTCCTTGAGGAAATAAGCTCCCTCGTCCTCTTTTACCCTGGCAAAGCCGACTAGCTGAGAGTCGAGCTCAGCAACGAGCACCTCGCCCTGAACGGACCTCAGCTCCTCAACTCCCCACTCCGGAGGGTAGGTTACGTCGCTCCCCATTATCCTCCTGTGGTATGAGTAGAAGTCGGCGTACATCTTCCCGACTTCCTCCAGATCCTCGTCCCCCATCCTCCTCACGAGGACCACGGCATCACCTGGCAATTGGATATCTTTGTGCTAATTTGGTTTTCTTCAGCCGACTGGAGGTGATCTTCAGCTCGCTTTCGTCAAAGCACCAAAGGAAGTCCGCTCTCCTGACCTGACGAGAGATGCGGAACAGAACCTCCGAAGCGGAGGCAGATACCCGGTCATGGGGCCAACCAGCGCATCGGTGTAAAGCGAATCGGATTCGCCCCTCTCCCCACCTGCGACGGGAAGATGGATAGAAGATCAGTAATCATCGCTCACGAAGTACTGGAACGGCTTGAGGAAGAACACGAACAGGGAGACCATGGGGGCGATGATCGAGGCAGTTCCACCTGCCAAGCTGGGGAACAGCGAGAAGGTTGAGTAGACGATGCTGAAGTGGGTCACTGTCGGGAGGACCACTTCCCGGTCTTCTCCCTCATTACCCCGAAGATCATCCTGAGGAAGCACGCTGATAGGGCTATCAGGACTGTCCCCGCGCCCACCTCGAAGTCCCCGGTGAAAGGATTGATGTCCGTCAGCAGGTGTGGCAGGCCGAAGTAGAATATCGCTGTTATCAGGGTCCCCTGATGCCAGGTGAACCTGAAACCTATCAGGCTGCCGTACTCGCGGGTGAGCACCTCGTTGAGCCTGGACTGCACGTAGCCCCTGAAGAGGAGCTCCTCAGCGAAGCCAACCATGACTGGATAGCAGAGGGCGTCCCCAGCCAGCCTACCCAAATTCACCTCCCCGGGAGATCCCAGCCCCGCCAGGATGCATAGGAAAGCGACGATCCCCCCGGGCCGAACATGATCAGGAGGATGTAGAGGCTCCACTTCAGATCCTTTCTCGGGTTCCTGAGGGAGAGCCCGTAGCTACTCGGTGATTCCGTGAATAGCTATTCCCAGAATGGCCAGGAGGATCATCGCGGCCTTGGTCAGCCAGCCGTGAAGGGCGAGGGAGGTGCGCGTGGCGTAGATATAGCAGGCGATCAGGAAGAAGGTAGCTTCGAGGGACGCTGTCTCCAGAACAGCGACGATCTTACCGACGCGGGATCCCTCCCACCCACGTCCAGGGGACATGGCGCATTCCCTAGGCCGGTGATATCCCACCCAGCTCGGATCCGACCCATTCTGACCGAGAGGAGGGATGAAAACGTTTCCGCGTGATCCTCACCACTTCAACGGATGATCCAGCCTCCCTCCACTCTCCTGTACCCCCTCCTCTTCAGAGACTTCAGCTTCTCCGTCAGCGGTTTCAGGGGAAGGCTCTCCTTGAGGACTATCCCCTCCGTCAGGGCGTCCAGAATCAAGGTGGAGTATGGAAGGGCCTCTAAAGCCTCCTCCAGTGTGAAGGAATAGACATCCACGGGAATTCGTGCCTCCCTGAGGTCTCCTAGGAGTCGCTCCAAGGTGGATGAGTCCTCGTAGATCAGGAGCAGGTCGTAGTCGCTTGCTGGAGTGGCATCTCCCCTGGCCCTTGAGCCGAACAACACAGCTGTGACATCGTACCTCTTCACGATCTCCTCAAGCTTCTTTCTCCTCTTTCTATCCCTCTCTACCATCCTCCTCAAGAATCCCCTCAACATAAGAGACTATCACCTCCGCGCAATCGACCGCTTTCTCCGCCTCCTCCCTCCTGTAATCCCTCAGTCTGGCGTCCGGGTACCTAGCTTGAACATAGTGTTCCTCCAAGCCCTCGCATTCCCTCAGGGCATCTGGGACATCGAGTACCTCAAAGAGGGCGTCGAGCAGTTCGGATATAGAGTAGGTGTAGGGCTTGTATCCAGTCTTCCTTATGAGCAGGGCCTTCAGGCGAACTCGGCGGCCTGTTGAGAGTTAAGTGCTGCGAAATCGTAGTATCCATCATCCAAGTCCCTCCTGGCCACCTGAAGGAACCTTCTGGCCTTCTCCATCCACTTTTCGTATATCCTCTCCACAGGATGAAAGGGTGCGAGCTTATATAAAACTCCCTTCCCCCGTCCAGCTAGGTGCAGGACCCTCACGACCAGCCGAGCTAAAGATGATGGTATCGCCCGTGTTCCGCTTATCGGGGGAGTTTGACTGGATAATACGATCTTGGAGTTCGCCCTCCGATCTGCCTCCCTCAAAACTAGTGATCACGCAATTCATACGATTCCCGAGCTTGAAGTCTGCTACACAGAGCTTAAATTGGAGGCTCACGCGTGTTCATGATGGACTGCGATGGTCTGAGGCTCAGCGGGAGGGGTAAGGTCTTCCTGGTATGGAGAGGGTGAGGTCCAGATCGATGAGGCTGGTTAGTGGCCTAGTAGCTGTCAGCGGAGTCCTAAGGACCATAGCCATTGACCTTCACAGGCTGTCGCAGGACATCAGGCTCATGTTCTCCGGGTCGGCCACGGACTTCAACGAGATCAGGCTGGGGATCGGGCTTGCTGGCAGCAGCATCATGCCGGGCAAGGTGAATCCCGTGACGCAGGAAGCGGTCCAGATGGCGGTCAGCCACTTGATCGGATTTGACGCCTCCCTAACCTCCGCAGGCCTCTTGGGAGAGTTGGAGCTGTCCATGAGCATTCCCCTGGCTGGCTGGACCCTGATCAGGGAGGTAGATCTGCTGAGTGAGGCATGAGCAAGCTGATCCGAAGCCTGGAAGGGATCTGGGTGAACGAGAAGAGGTGCAAAGAGTTGGCGATGTCCAGCAGGGCGCTGATAACCATCCTAGCCCATCTGATCGGCTATGAGAAGGCCGTCAGACTCGCGGAAGAGCTGGATAAGGGAAGGGGAATCGAGGACGTACTGGTGGAGATGGGCGTGAACGGGGAGAGGGTGAGGAGGATACTCTCCAAGGAGAGATTGGTCAGCCCTGGCTTTCCCGCCTTGGATCGGTGATATCCGACCTCGCAAATGGAAAGGGAGCGGATTCACCCAGTGCAACGCTGAATCATGCGCATCATTTTACGTGGAGCTGTCATAGAGCGATGGATATGGGACCGAGAAGGGGAGCGCTTACGCTATGGGCCGGCCAGGAGGCAGCAATTCCATTCAGAGGTCCCTTATCCTCCCCTTCATCCTCTCCAGCAGCTCCCTGGCCACCTCGAGCACCTGCGTGGCCGTCGATTCGTCGAAGAGGTGGACCCTGTGATCCGCCCTCTTCCTCTCCCCGAAAAGCCACATCATCCTCTCCCTCGCATCCCGGCCCAGCAGTCTCCCGAGGGCGTTCGCTATCTTATCGTCCTTCGTCGTCCGAATGTCCCCTATCAGGGCCTCTGCCATGAGCCTGACTGAGAAATAGGCGGCGCTCACCGCCTTGTTATAGCAGCCCACCTCCAGGTCCTTCCTCGCCTCCTCGAACAGGACCTCACTCTTCCTTACCTTCAAGGACCTCTCCGCCATGCTCCCTGAACCTCTCCACTGCGTCCCTGTCCTCGGGCCCGACCACGAGGGGGCTGAGCACTCCCCCCACCCCGAGCCTCTCCTCAGCGTTAACCGTTGCTCTCATCACGAGCATGCTCGCCTTCGGGTCGCACTCATCCAGCATCACGAGCACGTTGGAGTCGTAGAGCCTGTCCTCCGGGGAGGGGAGGGCAACAACGAGCCTGACCTTGTCCGGAAGGAGCTCGCTTAGCTCCTGGATCAGAGCCCTGATCAGCTCCCTCCAGGATCTCTCGGTCCTCAGGTTCTCGGCTATGGCGATCATCACGACTGACGGGCTGGTCGCAGTAAAAACGTTTCCGCTCTGAGGTGGGTCACCTCCCGAGCCGCTCACCCGGGAGCGATCCGCGGAGCGTGCTCCCACTCTATCACAGGCATAGTTTATGAGGGTTCTGTCAGGGCCCAGGTTTAGGAACTGTCTCATATCACCGGACCAATTTATATATCTGTCCGGGTGAATGAAACGGAATGCTCTCGCCCACTGGATTCGAGGTCGTGAGGGTGCTAGTCTCAGGGAGCACCTCGGTGGAGGAGCTTCGCTCCAGGTTGAACCTCTCAAGATCCTCCATGTACGATCTGCTCAGGGATCTCAGGGGGAAGGGCCTGACGGAGCTTCATGAAGGTGTCGTCTCCCTGGCAGGAACGACCCACGCCAGGGCCCTAGCCCTGGCTATTGAAATGAACCTGATACCCAACCCCAGGCTCCTCTCGGATGCCCCGGTCAGGATACTCCTCTCCGCCCCGAGGCCTCTGGATATCGGTCAGGTGATGAGGCTTTCCCTCCTCAGCAGAGCCACCTTCCACAGGTGGTTCAGATTGTTGACCGATGAGGGCTGGATTGAGGTCCTTCCCTATAGGATGTCCGTATCCCACCACATGGCGAAACCCGAGTCGGGACCTCTCCACGAACTTCTGGTCGGCTACCACTCCCACCTAGCCTCTCGCTTCAAGGTGAACGGTGGAGTTGTGCTATGGACGAATGGGAAGCAGGCCATCATCAGGAACAGGGCAGGATGGGGGGAGGAACCTTGACCGCTTTCTCAGCGTTTCCCAGCTTCGGTGTTCCACTATTCCTACCCGAAATGAGGGAGTACGCGTTGCCCAGGAGGGAACTGAGTCCTCAGGAGGTGTTCGATCATGCCTGCCTCCTAGCGGATGATTACAGGCTTAAGGGATTGTGCATGACTTTCTACAGAAGGAACAAGCCTTTTCTAGCTAGACACTGGGCAATAGAAGCTGTCATTAGAGGAAAAGATGTGCCTGGATGGCCGAAAAAGCAGGAGGTCGTTCTGGATGGATAGGAACTCCCTGATTATGCTCTTGAAAGATGTAGCCTCGAGGTTCACCTCAGGGGAGGTTTCTTTCTACGCCATCGGTGGAACGGCGTTAACGCTCCTTGGACTGGAACCCTCCAAAGTGGATGTATACTAGCTCCGCTTTGAGATACAGCCTGGAAGTGAAGGAATGCTCTTCGCAGGGAGGCTGGTCGATGGACGCTTACATTACTCCATGTCCCCGTGATCTCTTCAACGATCGCCCCAGACCCCTGCTAAGCTCTAGCGATGGGCTCGTGATCATCGACGCCGTAACGCTTCCGGGACTCGGATCATCCGCTAGTAGGAAGGTTCCCAATCCCGGCTTGAATTCAACACTCCTTCTGGCCCAGGACGGCGTTCACTATCTCCTCAGCTAGCTCCCTCTTAGCGTCCCTGCTCATCTTAGAGAGGGCTTCCGCGAGGGTTCCGAGGTCGACCTCCTCATCCCCGATCCTCACCCTCTTCCCCGAGTTCTTCCTGAGGTGATTTATCGCCAGCTCTATTATCCTCTCAACAAGCTCGTCGCTCAGCCTCACAGAGAGTCATCGCGCGCCCCCCTTATAACCCTATCGGCGGGCCCGGGGCTGCTCGAGGGATCGTGGCAAGGATGGACCGGGCCGCTGAGGTTTGCTCCCTCAGGCTTCGTCCGCTAGCATCCCCGCTGCGCGTTCGGGCGAAGCCATCGAGCGTCAGGGTGAGCAGATGGGCTGATGCTCCCGTCTCCTCAATGCTCGACGCCTCGACCCTGGGATCGCTCCCTGCAGGCTAACCGGGGGCCTCATCGAGGCCGGGGAGGCTAGAGAGCTGCTTGAGAGTCCGGGAATAGGAGGATGCTGCCCATGTTCAGTGCCCAAGTCCAGGAGCTCCTTGCACATGCGGTGACACGCTCATGTTCAAGTTGGTGAGGAGACATCGTTTATTTTGTTTAGAAGCCGCTGATCTCATTTTGAAGATAATTAGAGGCACCTGAATGGCCTTTCTTCGATCTTCTGGCGGATTAAGCGGCTCCAATGAACGCTATCTTCACTCTTGAGAAGAATTTTGAGATATGAGCTTCTCAACGCCTGCTGAAGTGCTTTCAGCGCACGGAGAAAGCGGTTTGCACAGAGTATCTCCTGCCGAACATCGGATTTCATCTAAGCCCAGCAGCTCCCAGCTTCAAGCATCATTATTAAGCACTCAAAAGCAGATCGCATGATGGAGCTGATCGTGCTGAAGGAGAGGCTAAACAGGGCTTTGCTCAGAGAGGATAGCGTTATCTATGCGATACTATTCGGATCGGCAGCAAGAGGGGAGATGAGGGAGGACAGCGATGTTGATTTAGCTTTAAAGCTCCATAGAAAGCCGGATCTGATGGAGCTGGGAAGGCTTGCCTCGGAGCTGGAGCTTGAGATTGGAATGCCTGTCCACCCAGTCGATCTTGACGATGCCCCTCCTCCCCTCCGCTATGAGATCTTCAAGGAGGGGATAGTTGTGTTGGTCAGAGATGAGACGCAGCTGGCGGAGGACAAGGCCAGGGCGATAATGGAGTTCCTGGACTTTAAGTATCACTACGATATCATGGCTAAAGGGATGATGGAGGCGATCAGAGGTGCCCAGTCCCGGTCTGATAGGTAGGATAGAGAGGTTCAGGAGGGCAACGCTCCAGCTGAGTAAGGTAAAAGAGATGAGTAAGGAGGAGTTTCTCAGCAACCCTCTGGTAATTGACGCCACTGAGAGAAACTTTCATGTCGCTATAGAGGCCCTCCTGGATACGGGAAGCTTCATAATATCCAAGAAGGGTTGGCTAACGCCCTCTAGGTATCAAGAAGTTAGCAAGGAGCTTGCCAATCATGGAGTTCTCACAGCTGAGGAGGGGAATAGGCTCTCCTCGATGGCGGGCTTGAGAGACATACTCGTCCATATCTACGCGGAAGTGGATCATGAGATGCTCTATTCGCTATTGCAGAGGGTGGAGGAGATGGATGAAATAATGAGAAAGCTCCTGAAATACATAGAACAGGAAGGAATGGATCCCTGATCCCATTTCATAGAACTGCTCGCATTCCTGGGAATATCTTTTACCCTGCTTGGGCGAGAGGATCAGCTTCCTTCGGATGCAGGGCTTGAGGAGCATGGGAGCTGCTGATGACCTGAACACAGCATT
>MAIU01000014.1 GCA_003344655.1 Candidatus Korarchaeota archaeon NZ13-K | reverse complement strand
TCATCACTTCATAGGGTTCAACTACAGGATGACCGAGATAAATGCTGCGATAGGGCTAGTCCAGCTGGAGAATCTGGAGGCCTTCAATGGCAGGAGGAAGGAGATAGCATCTAGATACTCAGAGGAGCTCTCCAATCTCGTGGAGACGCCCTATGTGGCTGAATGGGCCGATCCCGTTTGGCACCTCTACCCGGTGAGGGTCAGAGGGGGGAAGAGGGATAGGGCCATCAGAATGCTCGCGGAGAGGGGGGTCATGGCCAGACCAGCATACCCAATGCCCCTGCAAGAGCAGCCAGCTATCTCCAGGTTGAATGACAGGTATTACAACTTCCTAAGCGTACTCTTCGAGGGCTTCGATCCCTCAAGCAGCTCCACGCCAAATGCAAGGGCACTCTGCGGGGAGATCCTGTACCTCCCGATATACCACTGTATGACGGACGATGAGGTTGAGGTCGTGATCAGGGCCTCCAAGGAGGTTTTCAAATCGCTCTGATGGCCTCTATGAATGACAGATATGTTGGGCTCGGCCTCCCGGGCCTAGACTTGAACTCCGGATGGAACTGAATCCCAACGAAGTAGGGGTGCCCCTCAACCTCGAAAGCGTTTATTATCCTACCCGTCGGGTCTATTGCCGTCACCTTGTAGCCGAAGGCCTCCATCCTCTCAGCATACTCCCTTATTATGTGATACCTGTGCCTGAACCTCTCGACTATCCTCTCCTTACCGTAAGCCCTTCTCAGCACACCCTCCAGCAGTATCACCTCCTGCCCCCCGAGCCTCATGGTCCCCCCTACTCCCTTCACCTCCTTCTGCTCCGGCAGGAGGTCCACCACGGGCCAGGGGGTCGCCGGATTTATCTCGGTCGAGTTGGCTTCCTTCCACCCCATGACCTCCCTCGCGAACGCAACTGTGGCTAGCTGAGCACCGAAGCATATACCTAAGAAGGGCTTTCCGCTTTTAAGGGCGAATGATGCCGTTGATATCATGCCCTCAGTCCCTCTGGAGCCGAATCCTGGTGTCAGAACTATACCATCGGACCCCTCTATTTTCCAGAGCTCGTCTCCCCTCTCGACACCCTCTGAATCCACGGGCACTATCTCGGGCATGACACCCAAGCTGGCCCCGGCATGCTTTATCGCCTCCACTATTGAGATGTATACATCAGCCATCCTCCAGTACTTCCCCACCATGGCTATCCTCCTTCTGACACCCCTCCTGAACCTCTCCGTTATCTCCTCCCAATCGCTCAGATCAGGATCTCCATTCAAGCCGAGCCTTTCCGAGAGCACCCTTCCCAGGCCCTGCCTCTCAAGGTATATGGGCAATTCGTAGACCACGCTCAGATCCGGGTCATCGAATACGGAGCTTAGAGGTACGCTAGCGTAAAGTGCGAGCTTCTTCTTGACGTTATCCGGAAGAGGGGATGAAGTCCTGGCGATAACAATATCTGGAGGGAGACCCGCCGCTAGAACTTCCCTGAAGAAGAGCTGGGCTGGTTTTGTTTTGAATTCACCTATAGTCTCGACGAAGGGTACGTAGGTCACGTGAACGTGAAGCGAGTTCCCCTTCCCCAGCTCCAGCCTGAGCTGTCTCAATGCTTCCACGAAGGCCATTGCTTCATAATCCCCCACTGTTCCACCCAGCTCCACGATCATGACATCAGGCCTCTCCCTGACAGCCACCTCACGCACCCTCCTCTTGATCTCGTCCGTCACGTGGGGTATCAGCCTTATAGTCTGGCCCAAGTACTGGCCCTGCCTCTCACCCAGTATGACGTTCAACATCACTTGACCGCTAGTTATGTTATTTGAAGGGTGCATGTTCACATCCAGAAATCTCTCATAGTGACCGAAGTCCTCGTCTATCTCAGCTATCTTGAACTCAACTCCCCCTCCCGGGGTGAAAGACCACACCTCCTCCGTCACGAAGACCTCACCGTGTTCAATCGGGTTCAGCGTTCCGGGATCCGGATTGAGGTAGGGATCTATCTTTATCATGGAGACCGAGAAGCCCCTCGCTTGAATGAGCTTCCCTATCGAGGCGGCCACCACACCCTTTCCTATACCGCTTATCACTCCTCCGGTGACGATCACAAGCTTGAAATCCACGTATCCAGTGGCGCCGGAGCACCGAATAAAAACTTATTGAGTCCCTTTACCTTTCCATGGACTCCGTGGATGATGCGACCAATTAGGCCTCCATGAGGCCGAATCACCTTTGAGAGGGTAGAGGATAGAGCTTCCTTATCTCCTCCAGCTTCTCCAATCCTCTGGCTAACCTCTCCTCCGATATTAGTCCCATCTCAAACCAAGACACTAGGTTCTGATGCAGCTGCTCGATCAGCTGCTCCAGGGACTCGGGCGGTAGCGCCGCTATCAAACTCCTTATGAGGTCCATGTTGCACTCCGAACCATGGATGAACGCCCTTATCTCGGACACTATAGCGTTATAAACGTGCTCGAACTCCGGGAGGTTCTCTCCCATGCTCCCCCCTAACGTGTGGAAGTACTTGTTTAAAAATGTTACGTGTAATCGAGTTTCAATTCGGATATTCGCACTTATATGTCAAAAATATTTACATGAATGTCATGACGGTGTGGCAGGTGGGTTGAACACTGTGTCTTGCACGGAATACGAGATTGTCTTTGCTACAAATTCCACCCTAGTTATTAAATTTCCATCCAACGATCTCTCCAGATATAGGTAGTAAACTGGTATTCCTTTATCCGTTATGCAGATCTCTGTTATAAGTTCCCCACCATCTGTCCCGCTCTTCACGTAATAACAGTAACCTTTCTGGCCCGCATAGTTCCTAGATCCATTGTATTGGGGGGTGCTGAACTTCCGGCCCTCATCCACAGGATCCTTGAGCTCCTCACCCGTGGACTGAATTGCCTCCTCCGAGGAATTAACGCTGAAACAAGTCCAGTCCTCCTGAGGGAGTTTATAGCATACTGTATAGGATCCCCCAGATTTTATCATGACGTAGTTGGCATCCTCCTTCGAGAAGTCCATCCTGTACTTCTCGCCCTTGGAGTAAACAGTCAACTCGCCTCCCTTACTCCCGTTCATATAGACATCATAATTGACGGAGAATTCCTTAGTGAGCAGGAATTTATCCTTAAATTGGAATGGTGCTTCCTGGGCTTTAGCCCCCTGCGTTTGACTCTGCTGAGTCTGCTGAGTTTGGGTGTAGCTTCCTAGGAGCGAAGGCGCCACTCCCCTATACATCACGGTGTAAATCGAGCCTAGGACCAGGAGCACTATGATCATGACCCCCAGCAGCAGGAGAGTATCTCTGTCCATCGGGACCGACTCCCGCAGTATGATAAAAAGCATTTTAGTTGATCATCGAATAAAGAATTCGTTTTTGGGGATCCTCTAAGCTCCCTCCACGGTCCTCGTTATGTAATGCAGATCCACCGTCATCACCTTGGCCACGAATATCAGCCACCCGAACGCTATTATCGAGACACCGAAGTGAAGAGAGGCTAGCGTATAACTCTCTTTGAGATGGGCATCTATTCCTAGGACTAGCGCAATCATCTGAATGATGAGTAGAGCTAGGATTATGTAGGCTCCCTGATGGACAATCAATGGCGTGTGCCTCACCCTTCTGACCTTCATCGCCGCCCTAGGCGGAACCGGCTTGGAGGTGTATCTCGCAACAGGCAGGCCTATCGCGACCGCCGTGACCAGGGCCACCAACAAAGCGTGAACGAGCGGTATCTCCTGACCAGGTGTGAGGGTGCCGTATATCGTGAAGACTATGAACTCTCCCAGGAGTATGGACCCGTATAGCGTCGCTATCCTTCTGTTCCTGGGATGCCTGCTATAAACCGGGTCTATCCAAGGCATCAGGACGAGCACGAGCAGGAGCACTCCCGGAACCACAGCGAAGGCCAGAAATGGGTCAACTCCAGTCTTTATGCCTGAATAGATCGCCATGAGATACCACTCGGGTTGCCCAACTGGGAGCTTTTCTGTTGGCAGGAACTTCTGACCCAGTTCGGCCGGGAAGGCCGCTGACAGCACCACCAGTGAGCCAAGTACTATGAATATTGCTGCCACCTCCGTCAGGAGGTGGTTCGGGAAGAAGGGTACCGCGGGCTCGGGATCAGAGCCATCGTAGGGAGGTGAGGAATGATGTATGTGCACCATGAGGAAGTGCAGCAGCATGAGTATCGCGATGAGACCCGCTATCAGTATGTGGAACCCGAAGTACCTACCTAGGATCTCGTCAAACGTCCCTGTCCCGTATATCAGAGGTGCTATCCACTTACCCCCTGGCATGTTCGATACCAGCGTGTTCCCTATCCTTATCGCCTCGGCCGCAATGTGATCCATCCTGAGCGAATAGCCTGTGACCCCGCAGAGGATCGCGAGCAATCCCATGAGTATCCCCACAACGTAGGTTAGTTCATGAGGTCTCTTGTAAGCTCCCATGAAGTAGACCCTCAGGAAGTGGAGCATGGAGAGCAGTATCATCAGGTTGGCCGCGTAATTGTGTAAGCTCCTTATGGTGGAACCGTAAGCCACTTCCTCCATTATCCTGACTATGCTGTCATATGCGAGATTGCTCTCCCCAAAGACGGGCACGTAAAACATAAGCAGGAGTATGCCCGTGATCGCGTTTATCGCGAACATCAGAGTTGTTAGCCCTCCCAGACTGTAGAGGGGGTGAAGCGTGTGCCTGTAAACCTTCAACTCCTTGAACTCCCTCATGCCCAGCCTATCGAGGAGCCAGTCTAAGAACCTGGAGAGACAGGATTCTCTTCCTCCACAACTCATTTCCTCCATCCCTCCGCGTAAATATCCCCTACCTCGTCGATCCTTATCTCTATCTCGGGAAGTGGTTTCTTGGGGGGACCCGCTATGACGCTCCCATCGACGGGATTGAAGTAACCGGCATGGCAGGGGCAGTATATGTCATTTCCGGGCTCCAGATGGACTATGCATCCGAGGTGCGGGCAGACAGCACTGTAGGCCTTGAACTCCGTCCCAGCCCTCTGGGCCAGCTCGGGTCTGAGCCTTATCAGGATCGCGGGGTGCTGGCCCCTGCTACCATCGGGATTCAGGGGCATCAGGAAGGATACCTGAGAGTCGGGCTTAACCTCACTCACATTAGCTATTTTGAGCGGAAGCGATTTGGAGCTCTCCCCTATCTTCCCTGTGATCACGCGCTCTGAGGAAAGATATTGCACCAGTGGAACCCCCAAGGATGCTGCAGCTAGGGCTATGGACGTTAGGATCCCGCCCTTTATGAAGTCCCTCCTACTGATCTCTACCATGGGATCACCTCTCATGAAAACCCAAGCTCTTGGAGTAACAGTGATATATCACAAGCCCTATCACGAACATGGCAAATAGACAGACGCCTATCCAGAGCTGCTCCACGAAACCTATATGTACTTGGAGGGATCCACTGACAAAATTTTTAATAATGGATAGCTGAGCCACCATCCCACCCATCCCCAGCGGACTAGGGCTCGCCCAAAAATATTAAAATTACTGATCGAATTATGGGAAATGAAATGTCTGCTAATTGGACAATATCTAATATATTTATTAAATAAACTCCCTAATGAGAATAGATTTTTAGAGATTATCAACCAGAAACATTTATCTTATTGACTCACTTATCACATGACAAATGATGTACGGGTGAGGGAGGTTGTCACCTTGGTGGAGGTCATCGAGACCGATGTTGTGATCATAGGATCTGGATTGGCGGGCCTCAGGGCTGCCATAGAGGCTGCCAGGAGGAGCGAAGATAAGCTCGACGTGAGTGTCGTGACCAAGATACATGCGATGAGATCTCACTCAGTAGCCTACGCTGGGGGAACTGGTGCCGTTCTGTACCCGGATGAGGGAGATAGCTTCGATCTCCATGCCTACGATACCGTGAAGGGTGCCGCTTGGCTTGCGGATCAGGACGCCGTTGAGCTATTCGTCAGATTGGCTCCTCAGGAGATATATCAGCTAGAGCACTGGGGGATGCCCTGGGCTAGGAGAAGCGATGGAAGGATCGCCCAAAGGCCTTTCGGAGGGCATAGCTTCCCAAGAGCCTGCTTCGCCGCGGACAAAACGGGACTTTATGCTATGCACACGCTCTACGATACCGCGCTGAAGTATGATGGAATAAAATTTTACCATGAGTTCTTCGTCACCTCCTTGCTCGTAGAGGACGGCGAGTTCAGGGGGGTTACCGCCATCGAACTCAAGAGCGGGGAGCTTCATGTGTTTCACGCGAAAGCGGGAATACTGGCTACAGGGGGAGCTGGGAGGATCTTCCCCTTCACCACATACTCCCACTCCTCGACGGCTGATGGTATGTGTATGGCATACAGGGCTGGACTCCCCCTTAAGGACATGGAGTTCTTCCAGTTCCATCCGACCGGGCTTGTGCCATCAGGCATACTCATAACGGAGGCCGCCAGAGGGGAGGGAGGTTACCTCATAAACAACAAGGGAGAAAGGTTCATGAGCAGGTACGCCCCTGAGAAAATGGAGCTGGCTCCGAGGGACGTCGTCTCTAAGGCTGAGATGACCGAGATACTTGAGGGTAGGGGATTCAAGGGTCCCAATGGTTTGGATTACGTTTTGCTAGATCTGAGACATCTGGGGGAGGATAAGATAAACGAGAGGCTCCCCGATGTGAGGGAGATATCGATAGAGTTCGCGGGAGTTGACCCGGTGGAGGAGCCCATACCGGTCAGACCAGTGGCGCACTACTCCATGGGGGGTGTCCACACCGACACCTACGGGGCCACTCCCGTCAGGGGATTCTGGGCCGCTGGCGAGGTGGCCTGTGTCAGCCTGCACGGTGCAAACAGACTGGGAACCAATTCCTCATCAGATTGCTTGGTCTACGGTATGCTCACTGGAAGGCAGGCCGCTGACTATGCCCTGAGTAGGGATAGGAGAGATATACCGATGGAGAAGGTCCATGCTGAGGAGAAGAGGATATTTGATGGGATACTGAGGGGGTCGACCGGCGAGAATCCTTACCTGATAAGGAGGGAGATGCAGAAGATCATGGGAGACCACGTTTACGTCTTCAGGGATGAGAATGGCCTGAAAGAGGCTGTTAGGAGATTGAGGGAGCTTAGAGAGAGATTCGGAAAGGGAAATGTAGCGGACAAGGATCTCGAATACAACATGAACCTCATACACGTGCTTGAGCTGGATGCCATGCTTGAGATCTCCTATGTGGTTGCCCTCTCAGCGCTGAACAGGACCGAGACCAGGGGCGCTCACACAAGGCTGGATTACCCGAAGACGGATAATGAAAACTGGTTAAAGCACACCCTCATCAGCAGAGGCGCTGATGGGGAGCCTATCTTCAGCTACCTGCCCGTGAGGATAACCAAGTGGCCCCCCGCCGAGAGGAAGTATTGAGGTGATTCGTATGGGTGAGGAGGGATATCTCGAGTATCACGCCCTCAACAGAAGGGGGGTATCCGGATGGTTCAAGGTGAGGGGTTACGTACTTGAGAGGAAGCTATACGCGTTGCACAGGATAACAGGCATACTCATAGTGCTCTTCATGCTACCGCATTTCTACAGCACGGGATGGCATCCGGGATTGTGGTGGGATGCCATTCTAGGCGTGATAGTCACATTTCACGTTGCTAATGGTATAAGGCTCACCCTGCTTGAGCTCCTGGGATTGGGCATAGGCAAGCCCCTGCTCGTGAAGAAACCCTTCCAAAGGCCCGTCTCAGTTGAGGGTAGGCAGAGGTATCTTCTGGCTCTCACCTTGCTGCTATTCCTGACGCTAGCGATCATCTGGTCCTATTACGCTCTCATCGTGAAGCCCCTGATGGGAGGGTGATATTATGAGGGAATCCACCAAGATGTTGCTCCACTATATCACAGGATTGTTGATAGTCGTCACAGGACTGATTCACCTGCTTGCCAACAACGACCCCAACGTCGGCAAGCTGATAACGGGAAATGTTTACCTCTACCTGACAAACATGTCCGTCTTCCTGGCATCGCTCCTCTACCATGCCTTCAATGGAATCAGGGTCATATTGATAGAGCTAGTCCCCGACGCCTGCTGGACGAGGTTGATAGGATGGGCCCTACTCCTCATAGGGATCGCCACATATGCGGTAGGCATCCAAGTGCTGTTGATGTCCCTGGGCCTCGTTTAGGGAGGGATCACTATGGAGCAGTCCTCAATGGATCTCTGGAAGCCCATTAAGGTGATCAGGCTTAGGGTCTATAGGTACAACCCCAAGAAGGACTACTTCCCTGAGTGGAGGGAGTATGAAATTGAGGTGAGCAGGGGAACCACCATACTAGATGCCCTGCTCAGGATAAAGGAGGAGATAGATCCCTCACTGAGCTTCAGGTACTCTTGCGGGCAGGCCCTCTGCGGTTCCTGCGCCATGATGATCAACGGGAGGCAGATGCTCGCCTGCAGGACTAGAGTGCTTGAGGTCGCTCACGGCAGGGACCTCGTTGAGCTCAGACCCCTGGATAACTTCCCAGTGATCAGGGATCTTGCCTGCGACTTCACCTCGTTCTTCGAGAAGCATAGAGCTGTTAAGCCTTGGATAATAAGGAAGGATTCTGATGAGCTTGATAATCCGACGGGTGAATACAAGCAGAGTATAGAGGAGTACGCAAGGTACTATCAATTCACCGACTGCCTCAAGTGCGGGGCCTGTTACTCCGCTTGCCCCACCACCGCAACCGACCACGCGTATCTAGGGCCTCAGGCCCTGTCCCAGGCTTACAGGTACATGGTCGACAGCAGGGATGATGGATTTGATGAGAGGATTCCCATCGTGGATACAGAGCACGGCTGCTGGCGTTGCCACTTCGCCACATCATGCTCCGATGTCTGTCCCAAGTACGTGGATCCTGCCCAAGGGATACAGCTTCTGAAGAAGCTCATCATTAGGAGGAAGTTCGGCTTAAAGCCCCACAGACCGGCTGAGGTGCTACCGTCCAAGATAGGGGAAGTTAAGAGGAGATAGTATCTCACCGAAAATTTTTTATTATCATAATGCCATGACGCGCTAGGAATGAAGTGGGATCAACCGGCCGACGTCAGAGTGAGGAGTTTGCCGAGTCCTGACCCCTCATTCATTTTAATGCCCACCACTTGATCGAGATGCGGTGGGTGTCATGAGCGGATCCCCCTCTAGGTTCTTCCGCTGTCCAGTTTGCGGAAGGATCGTGGAGGAGCATTTGCCCGGAAGGGGCCCTCTCATCTGCTGCGGCGTCGAGATGATGGAGCTCCTTCCAAACTCAGGAGACACTCTCGAGGAGCATTTGCCCAGGGTTTACTCGGAGGGGAATGAGATCGTGATCGAGGTGGGGATCGTTCCCCATGATATGAACGAGGAGAACAGGATACTTTGGGTGGAGGTAGTTAAGGAGGGATCCCATCGCGTTAGAAGCTATCTGGACTTCAGCAGGAGACCTGAGGCTTCCCTCGTCGGGATGAACGGTCCGTTCAAGGTGAGGGTACTCTGCTCCAAGCATGGAGTCTGGGAGTACCTCCATGAGCCCGTCAGGCTGGAGCTATCGGAGGCAGTATCCAGGGCCTTGGACAAGTACAATTCACTTAGAGGCAGGGAGTCTCAAGCTTGCGTCGTGAGCCTCTCGGATGATTCCATCAGAGTTGAATTTTCCGGAAACTTCTGCAGGACATGCGGTTTCTACGACTACTTCGAGGACCTCAGGCAGCTCTTGGAGGAGTTCGGTGTCAAATCAAGGATAAGATCGATAGAGGAATTCGAGGATGGAGCTTTTGTAACTTACAGCATAGAGGGGTCCTGATTGGGCTTGAGGGAACTGCTAGATGAAGTGATCCGTTTGAGAAACAGTCAGGTCAGGGAAATCATAGAGAGGAGGATGAGAGAGTTCGAAAGCTTGAGGGATGGGAGTGAGGAGGATCTCTTCAGGGAGTTGGTCTTCTGCCTCCTCACCGCAAACTTCAGCGCAGAAGGTGCTCTCAGAATCCTCAACTCCCTAGGAGATGAGATATTCTCTCTCCCTAAAGATGAGCTAGCCGATAGACTGGCTGAATTGGGCCACAGGTATCCCAAGAAGAGGGCCGAGTTCATAGTTGAGGCCAGAAGACTCATTCCGGTGCTGAAGGAACTAGTGGGCAGCTTTAGGGATGAGAGATCCTTCAGGGAATGGCTTGTCAAAAATGTGAAGGGATTGGGCTATAAGGAGGCAAGCCACTTCCTGAGAAACATAGGATTCAAGAACATCTCTATAATCGATTTACACGTACTCGATCTGCTGGTGAGGTTCGGTCTTCTCGAGGATAGGCCCAAGAGCTTAAGCAGGAGGAGGTACCTTGAGATAGAATCCTTACTGGAGAACTTGTCGAGAGAGACGGGGATCCCCCTGGGGGAACTGGACCTCTACCTATGGTACCTCGAGACGGGCAAGGTTATTAAGTGACCTGATCGCGCAGCTGGGGTTCAGGATGGAGATGCGAGGATTCGTGATGAACTTAGCCCTGACATCTGTTTTCGCCGCGCTCTACGCGACCATCACAATCGTTCTGGCCCCTATATCCTTCTACGCGATACAGGTGAGGATCTCCGACTCATTATTGGCTCTCTCGCTATTATTCGGACCACCCGTGATCATAGGGACTTCAATAGGATGCTTCATCGCGAACTTGATTGGACCTTTCGGCATAGTTGATGCATTGGGTGGCTCCCTAGCTAACTTGGTGGCGACCTACTTGGGGTGGAGGTTTAGGAGGAGAAGGACCCTCGCGATCATGCAGATGCCCTTCACAGTATCCCTCATAGTCTCTCTCTATCTCTACGAGTTGTTGAATCTTCCTCCACTGCTCACCTTCGCATACTTACTCATAGGTTCCCTGATATCGATAGGTGGGCTGGGCTCCTTGCTCTTGAGGATCGTGAGCAGATGGTATGTTAGTTAAATTTCCACACTCAGACAGCGTGAATATATAAACTATTTTAGGATCTTATCGCGATACCCTCGCCCAATATTTTGGGTATTTGCGATCGGCGAGGTGGTTCATGAGCATACAGCAAACATTTTTAGGTGATCGACTCGCCTAGATCCGGCAATTCCCAACGATTCCTGCTATGGCTCCTATAAGGCGAGGATGAAGGGTGAAACATCATGAGAGCAAGCAGGAAGGTTGGAATAGTTGGATGGGGAGCCTACGTGCCCAGATGGAGGATAAGGTCGGAGGAACTTGCTAGGGGATGGGGAAGAGAGTGGAAGCGGTATGCAGCCGGTATAATGGTCGAGGAGAAGAGCGTGCCGGGTCTCGACGAGGATACCTTCACAATAGCCTATGAGGCCTCAATGAACGCTCTGAGGAGGGCCAGGATAGATCCTTCCAGCATAAGGGCGGTTTACGTTGGTACGGAATCTAAGCCCTATGCTGTGAAGACGACCGCAACGATGCTGGTTGAGGCCATAGGTGCTGGTGGGCCCAAGAGGCTCACCACGGGGGCCGACTATGAGTTCGCATGTAAGGCGGGAACTGAGGCCATGCAATCTGTGATCGGATTGGTGGGCTCCGGCATGATAGATTATGGACTGGCCGTAGGGGCTGATACCGCTCAAGGTGCTCCGGGAGACGCTTTAGAGTACACAGCCTCTGCCGGAGGGGCCGCCTACATTCTAGGACCTGCTGATAAGTCAGTAGCTGTCATAGAGTCCTCCCTCTCTTACGTCACGGATACCCCGGATTTCTGGAGGAGGCAGCACGAGCACTACCCCGCACATACAAGGGCTTTCACTGGGGAGCCAGCTTACTTCAGGCATATAATGTCCGCAGCCAAGGAACTCATGAGCCTCATGGGGACCAGGCCGGAGGATTACGATTATGCAATCTTCCACCAGCCTAACGGCAAGTTCCCAATCAGGGTGGGCACCAGGCTTGGGTTCACGCCGGAAAAGATAAAGCCCGGGCTGATAACTCCCTTCATAGGTAACACTTACAGCGGATCAGCTCTTGTTGGTCTGGCCGCCGTGCTGGATCAGGCGAGACCAGGGCAGAGGATCTTACTCGTTTCCTTCGGGTCCGGCGCGGGTAGCGATGCCTTCCACATAGAGGTTCGGGATGGGATAGAGGAGGTGCGGGACCTTGCCCCGAAGACTATGGACTACGTCTCCAGGAAGGAGTACATAGATTATGCGATTTACGCCAGATACAGGAGGATGATCAGGATGCTGCACGATTTCAGCGGGTATTGAGGTGAGATTATGGTCTTCGTGATAGGCGCGAGCGTGCTCAAGGTCGGGGATCACTGGGAGAAATCCCTGAGAAATCTAGCCGCGGAGGCTTCAATTGCAGCCATTAGGGACGCTGGTGAAGTTGATGTGGACTACCTGATTGTGGCAAATTCCCTCTCGGGGGTCATAAACGGCCAGGAGAACCTGGGATCGTACATAGCCTCCCACCTTGGGCTGATAGGCGTACCCGCTGTGAAGGTGGAGGCAGCTAACGCGTCGGGAGCGGCAGCCGCCATGCTGGCCGGTTCCTTGATAAGGAGCGGCGAGGCTCGCAGGATCCTTGTTGTGGGAGTCGAGAAGATGACCGACTACACCTCCCTAGAGGACTCCAATACGGCTTTGTCCACTCTGATAGACTCGGAGTACGAGGCCTTCCATGGGGCAACCCTGGATTCCATGCATGCGCTTGTGATGAGGGATTACATGAGAAAATATCGCATTAGTAGGGAGGATTTCTCATATTTCCCGATCATCATGCATGAGAATGCTGTTGATACTCCACATGCCCAGTACAGGTTCAAGGTCGACCTGAACGCATACATCACCTCTCCGCTGATAGCTGAACCCCTGAGCATGATGGACGTGCCCGGCATCTCAGATGGTGCCGCCGCCTTGGTGCTCTCATCCAAGGATGAGGGACCCAATGGCAACGCCAAGATCGTCTCATCGGGACAAGCGACCGATAGGATCTCACTCTACAACAGGACCTCCCTTGTTGAGATGCCCTCGATCAGGATGGCCCTTAAGAGGGCCCTCTCAAGGGTAGACGATTTCAAGCCGGATTTCTACAGTATAGAAGAGTACTCGAGCGTCTCAGGCTACATAGCCGTTGAGGAGCTTGGGCTGGTCGGTAGAGGGGAAGCCTACAAGCTCTTCAGGGATGGTGAGGCCAGGAGGGACGGATCAACTCCTGTGAATCCGGAGGGAGGATCAAAAGCCAGAGGTGATCCAATCGGCGCCACATCAGTCTATCAGCTGGCTGAGGCCTATTTTCAGCTCACCGGAAGGGCCCAGGGATGGCAGGTAAGCGGCGCCAGGAGGGCCCTAGTGTTGAGCATCGGAGGGTTGGGAAGCAACTCGATAGTTCACCTGATGGAGGGTGCGTGAGATCATGTGGGCCTACTGGTTGAGCGTTCCCTCTCACTGGAGGGAGATACCAGCCAGGTATAGGCTGGAGGGAGGGATCTGCAGGAGCTGCGGTCACACGATGCTCCCTAAGGAGGATATATGTCCTGTTTGCGGATCAAGGGATATAGCTGTTAAGCAGCTCCCAAGGAGAGGAACTGTGGTCAACTATTCGGTGATATGGAATGCGCCCCGAGGCTACGAATACTACACCCCTTACATCATAGCTCTCGTGAGGTTAGAGGACGGGACCATGGTCCTGAGTCAGCTGACTGACGTCACTCCCTCCGAGGTGGCCGAGGGTATGGAGGTGGAGATGGTACTCAGGAAGGTCCGGGTGAGCGGGGAATCGGGAATAATAGCATACGCCTATAAGTTCAGGCCCTTGATGAGGGGTGATTGAGCCTCACTATCCCCTTCACCTTTTTTATTGCAACTCCAGTTAGTCCCGATGCTCCACTACAGGGGGAAGGCAGGAAGGCTGCTCTCCAGCTTGGGCATAGAGGACTTCGACAGGGTGAGGATTAGGAAGGGAAACCGCGTTTATGAGGGAATACTCATACCTAGACCTGAGATACTGGACGATGAGCACGTGATAATAAAGCTGGATAATGGATACAACATAGGGATAAGCATAGAGGGAGCCGAGCTCGAGCTCGTCTCCAAGGGAGGTGGGAGGGAGGAGAGGCCCATCCCGGAGCTGAGCTACAGGGAGGACCTGCCTAGAGTGCCCATAGTGGTCACGGGAGGGACAATAACATCCAGGGTGGACTACTCAACAGGCGCCGTCATAGCTCATGAGAAACCTGAGGAGCTGCTGGACCTCATACCGGAGCTCGCTGAAATAGCGAACATAGATTACGTGAGGCTATTCGCGGAGTTCAGCGAGAACCTGACCCCGGATCATTGGAGGGAGATAGCCAGGGCGGTGGAGAGGGAGCTCAGGAAGGGATCTGAGGGTGTGATAATAGCGCATGGGACTGACACAATGCACTACACGGCATCAGCGTTGGCCTTCATGTTGAGAGAACTTGATAAACCCGTCGTGCTCGTCGGATCGCAGAGATCGGTTGACAGACCATCGACGGACGCTGTGGTGAACATGATAGCTGCCGCCAGACTGGCGGCCTCCGGACCGATAGCGGAATCGGTAATAGTGATGCACTCGAGCCCATCTGACGACTACGCTTACGTCTTGAGGGGGGTGAGGGCGAGGAAGATGCACACATCCAGGAGGGACGCCTTCGTCTCTGTGAACGAACCTCCGCTCGCGAGGGTGGGCCGTGACTCCATTGATCTGATCTCCGATAACTTCAGGAGGAGAGGTGAGGGAATCAGTGGAGTCGTACTGGACGATAAGATCGATAGCAGGGTGGCTCTGGTTCAGATATGGCCGGGCATTCCGTCGGGATACCTCAGCATGCTCAAAACGATGTTCCGAGGGATCGTCATAGCCGGCACCGGATTGGGTCACGTGCCCAAGCACGTGATACCTGAGGTGCGCGAGCTCATCAGGGACGGGGTGCCCGTCGTCATGGCATCCCAGTGCCTGTTCGGGAGGGTCGATCTCAAGGTGTATGAGACGGGGAGGAGATTGCTCGAGGCCGGGGTTATACCTGCCATGGATATGCTGCCTGAGGTCTCCCTCGTCAAGCTGATGTTCGTGCTAGGACACACACAGGAACTTGAGGAGGTTCGGAGGCTCATGCTGACCAACCTCGCTGGGGAGATAGGGACTAGGCTTCCCTTGAACACCTTCCCACCCTGCTGGAGGTGATCCCTTGGAAGCCGAGTTCTACAGGAGCATCGGTTTGAGGGTGGGCCTGGAGATCCATCAGAGGCTCGACTCCCACAAGCTCTTCTGCAACTGTCCCTCTATCTTGAGAGACGATGAGCCTCATCACTGGATAAAGAGGAACCTGAGCGTTTCTTACAGCGAACTAGGTCTCATAGATCCGGCGGCCATGTTCGAATCGCTGAGGAAAAGGGATTTCTTCTACGGGGTTTATTACGATACCACATGCGAGGTCGAGGCTGATGAGGCTCCTCCGCTCCCCCTGAATGAGGAGGCCCTGGAGATATCAATAGAGATAGCTCTCATGCTCAAGATGAAGCCCGTTGACGAGATCCACGTGATGAGGAAGATAGTGGTCGATGGGAGTAACACCACGGGATTTCAGAGGACTGCTCTCGTTGCCCTAGGGGATGAGGAGAGCTTCATAGACACTTCAATGGGGAAGGTTGGCTTGGAGACCCTATGCCTGGAGGAGGAATCCGCTTTCATAGTGGATAGCACCCCGGAGTATGCGAGGTATAAGCTGGATAGGCTGGGGATCCCCTTGGTTGAGATAGCCACCTCCCCAGACATATGGCACCCTGAGCAGGCAAAGGAGGCCGCCCTGAGGATAGGTAGGCTGCTCAGGGCGACGGGTAGGGTGCAGAGGGGAATAGGGACGATAAGGCAGGACATAAACGTATCGATAGAGGGAGGTGCTAGGCAGGAGATAAAGGGGATACAGGAGCTCGATCTGATCCCGGAGGTCATAAGGAGGGAGGTCATCAGGCAAAAGAACCTCTTAAGAATCAAAGATGAGATGGAGAGCAGGGGAATCTCTGAGAGCGATTTTTCAGATCCTGTGGAGGATATAACGGACATATTAGCCGGTAAGAAGTCCCAGATCGTAGAGAAGGCGATCTCCAAAGGAGATAGGGCCTTCGGAATGAGAGTGAGGGGAATGAGGGGCCTCCTAGGGCGGGAGGTGCAGCCGGGAAGACGCTTCGGAGCGGAGTTAGCGGATTACGCTAGGGTCTTCGGTGGAGTCAAGGGGATCATCCATGGGGACGAGTTGCCGGGGTACGGGATGAGCGAGGAAGATGTTAGGGTCATTAGAGAGAGGCTATCTTGCGAAAACGATGACACTTTCGTGATCATCTTAGGCAGGAGGGATACCTCATTGCTCGCTCTAGAGTCCGTGAGGTCCAGACTCAAAGCTGCCGTCAGGGGCGTTCCAAATGAGACCAGGAGGGCACTACCAGATGGAAACACGTCCTTCATGAGACCTATGCCCGGATCAGCCAGGATGTACCCGGAGACTGATGTGCTACCGGTTAAGGTCGCTCCCATAGTCGCTAGGATCCGGAGTTTGCCTAGGATGCCTGAGGACGTGGTGAGGGAGTTGGCGGAGCTTTACAACATAAATAGCGACTTGGCCTGGGAGCTATACGATGAGGGGAGGGTCGAGCTCTTCAAGAGGCTGGTGTCCTGCGGGGCGCCAGCCAGCTTCACAGCATCGACATTGACGTCCACCATCAGGATGTTGAGGAGGGAAGGTGAGCGAGTTGACAGGATATTGGAGAGTCATTTTGAGGAGATCTTCAGACTGCTGGGAGAGGGTAAGCTCGCCAAGGAAGCCGTACCTGATTTGCTCAGGGAGATAGCGAGGGGGAAGTGTTCAAGTGCGCAAGATTACGTTAAGGAGCACACGATCAGCTTAGAAGAACTCGATTCCGTGATAGAATCCGTCTTAGAGGGACTCAGGGACAGGATATCGGAGAGAGGGGATAGGGCCTTCGGTATGGTTATGGGGGAGGTGATGAAGCTGGTCAGGGGTAGGATAGATGGCGCCATCGTGAGCGAGAGGGTGAGAAGGAGATTAGAAGAATCCTTCAAGGCTTGATACCCTTCTTTCCCTCACTATCTCATCGAAATCTAGGTCTAAAGCGCTCAGTATCTGCTCAAATGTTGTCCTCATTATCTCCAAGTACTTCTCCTTGTCTATTTGGGATTTGCTCGCCAGCTCCGTCGGCATGACCCCGTCCCTACCGGTGACCTTGACGTACTTTATCACCTGACCCGCTTCGACGCGTTTGCCCATCCTCTCAAGAATCCTAGCCACTTTAACGTGCTGAGGGGTGGTCTTTACGTAGTCATCTGGGCTCTTACCCAGCATGCATCTGAATGCCAGCTCCTCAATATCGTATTCCCCGGACTCCAGCCTCCTCACGTAGCTCCTTATGGTTTCCTCTATCATCCTCTTGGCCTCGGAGAAATCTTCAGGACTTTTGACGCTCGATAGTATCTCCAGCACCTCATCGAAGGCCTTCTTGACCAGCGGGGGTATGTTTCTCTTCTTCCCGAGCAGTCCCTTCACCTCCACGATGCCCTCTCTCGTCACCCCCAGATAGTTCTTCTTCAGCCTGGAGAAGACCACATACCTGTACCACTTATCCAGCTCCAGATCTATTCCTAGTTTCTCCTCAACCCTCCTCTCCAACTCGTTGATCTGAGCCTGAGTGGCCCCTTTTATGAACAGGCTATCAGTATCCCCGTATATGACACTCAGCCCCATCCTCCTAGCTTCCTCTATTGAGAGGAGCATGGCCTTCCTCGCTAGGGCGGTTATCATCTCAGCCGCCGGAGGTGAGTATAGGGGAAAGTTCTCGAAACCGAAGACGCCGTATGATGCGTTCAGGAACACCTTAAGGCTCCTCTGGACGGTATCAAACCACTCTCTCATGTGCTCATTTCTCTCCTCCTTGGCCCTTCTCTTATACCTCTTCACCCTGAGGTCCCTCAGGGCCTGTATGATGTAAGGGACTATCCCCCTGCCCTTCGTGCATATCCAGTGTGGGAGCTCCTCCACGGGTCTATTCGACCTGCACTCCTCATGGGGACAGTTTACCGTTTCAAAGCTCACTTTCCAGCGTCCTATAATCGATGGATACAGGCTAGCGAAGTCCATGACGGCCACATCGAAGTGAACCCCCGGTGCTGGCTCGAGGACTATGGCTCCCATGTACTTCTTTCCCTTGATTATCGCCTGAGAGTAGGTTCTCTCCCCCCTAACGGCCATTATCTCCTCCTTCTCAGGAATGAGCCAATTCCTCCTCCTGTACTCGAAGAATATCATGTTCCTGATCCATGAGGAGACCCCCTGCCTGGACACCTCCTCCAAGGACATCTTGCTTATCCTAGCGAAGAGGAAGAGTAACCTGATCAGCTCCCCGGATCCTATGTTCCCGAGCTTGAAGGTGAGC
This sequence comes from Candidatus Korarchaeota archaeon NZ13-K, assembly GCA_003344655.1. Lineage (NCBI taxonomy): Archaea > Thermoproteati > Thermoproteota > Candidatus Korarchaeota archaeon NZ13-K. Next base: position 5,785 of record MAIU01000014.1, on the reverse strand, counting down.
TCAGCGTCTTTCAAACAGTATTCAGCCAGTGTCGTTGTCCCTAATGAGTAGAAGTCCCTCACCTCGAGCTCCATCTTCCTCTCCCCTAGCAGGGCTTCAGCCACCTCATCCAGCGTATAGCCGATATATTTGTTACTGAAGACATAAACTTGTATTGATTTGTTACTGAACAGTTTATACAGGTCTACATGTATCCCCGTATCCAGTATGGCCCTGTCCCTCTCGAGCCTGATGGGCCTGTCGCTCACTCCAAGCTCCTTAGCCCTCTTGGCTAAGTAGGGGAGGTCGAAGTTATCCCCGTTGTAGGTGAATATGAGTGGATATTCACTGATTCTATCAAGTACACCTCTAATTAGTCTCCCCTCGCTCTCATAAGCTATTATCTTTGTACCGTCCGGCAGCTCATTGGGTAGACTGCCTCCCCTGTAAAGAACGTGAACCTCCTTTCTGTTGAAGCTGTCCACTATGGCTGCCGCGGCAACGGGTTTATCTGGCTCCTTAGGATCTGGGATCTTGTCCAGAGGGGAGAGGACCTCTATATCTAGAGCGGCATTAGGCAGCTCCGGAGAGGGCTCGTCGAATAAGGGCATCATGGAGAGCAGCACTTCCTTCACCTCCTCATCGGAGCCCACCATCTCCTCGCTCAATTCCGAATCGACTTTGACTCTCCTCACGTTCCCGGAATCGTCCACCTCGTACAGACAGCCAGGTATGAGGTTCCTGTCGAAAATGAAGCAGTCATAGTACTTTATCTTCGCCTCCCAAACTCTGTAACCCAGCTTGGTAAGTACATCCCTCATGTTCCTGGGGGATCCCCCTATAGCTAAAGGATCCTTGGCCTCCACTTTGGTCAACTCGAGCTCCACATCCCTCAGGATATCGTACTTCCTCACTCTGGAGAGCGAATGTATCCTCGAGGAGAACTCTCGCAGGACCTCTGCCGCACTCTCCTCCGGCGCGTCAGTGAGCAAGTAAGGTTTATGATCCGAATTGTCTTTTACTGAAAAAATTTCTCCATTATCAATGTCATAAAACTTCATGATTGCGGCCTTCTCATCACCTGAGTAAAATACCGAGAGCAGAACACCCCTCCTTGGTGTCATCCCACCAATCCCCCCGCGAGAAGAATTTAAATAGGTGGGCGGCCCATTGAGGCGACCGAAAGAGGTGTCATCATGAGTAGAAAACTCGTGGCAATGGCTATCGTCATCATGATCCTTGCGGTTCATCTGGAAGCCGCCTACTCAGCTTACCCCATGCCGCTGGCCTCTATTCAGGTGAGGGATGATCTCTCCGCCACCTTGAGGGCGAGCGTCTACAGGACCCTCAGCGGGGATGAGACCCTATTCCACACGAACACTCTGAAGGCCCCCATACTCAACTGGATGAACTTCAGGGGGAATGTCTCGATGAACCTGACCCCCGCTGGACTCAGGGGGACCTATAGGTTCATGTTCTACCCTCAGTATGGGGATCCGACCAACAGGGCCAGCTTCCTCAGGAGCGCGGTTTCTAGAGGCTACCTGAGCAACTCCACCATACTGACTATGATGAGCTTCTTCTACGGCAGGGACTCGCTCATTCTCTACGGTCTGAGGTGGGACTTCTTCAACGTCACCTACAGGGGGATCCCCGAGATAAACTTCACGGGAATAGCGGCGGCAGCCTCAGTGTCATCGAACTTGGAGAAGATCAAGAGCCTCTCGGTATCTTACAGTAGCGAACTCCTGGAATCCACTGGGACTCTAGTGGTGAGTTATAATATATACGCTGAGACCCTGCCGTTGGAGCTGAAGAGGAGCAGCAGTGGGGATTACTACATAATGGATCTCACCCCCCTCACGTACCTGCTGCCCGATGATATCGCCTGTAATCTTTGGGTTAACTTCACGAGCGCCTCGATCCAGATAATGGGTGCGAACGTGGCACCTAAGGTGATACTCTGGAACGATGCTCTCTGGGAGTTCGTCCCCCAGCTGCAGAAGGATGGCAAATCCCTAACGATAGTGGTGAAACGCGCTGAAGTTTACATGACTCCGCAGCTCGCATTGCTGGCTTCCATCCCACCCATTGTGGTGGGTGCCTACATCTTCTGGAGGATGAGGGGCGAGACCCCGAGGGCCGGGGGGAAGTCCTAAAAGGGACCCTTCTGCATCCTCGGTGGATCTCTGGAGGTTAAGTGTATTTTTTATAAAGGATGTCCCAGCTCCCCAGACTAGAGGTGTAAAGGGAGTTGCCCAGCTGGGGGTACTCGTACGCGGCTCAGGGAGAGAAGGAAGCGATGGCCTCAGGGAGAGACCTAAGAGTGTCCTTCAAGGAAATGGTGGAGCTACTAAGGGAGATACGGGGCAAGAAACTATCTGAGGCCTACAAGATACTCGATGATGTGATATCCCTGAAGAGGCCCATCCCATTCAGGAGGTACAATGGGGGTGTGCCTCACAGGAGAGGACTCTCCGGATCCAAGGCCGGAAGATATCCCGTCAAGGCCGCTAAACTCGTTAGGAAGATCCTGAAGAGCGCCGAGCACAACGCCATGGGCAAGGACTTGGACCCAGATAACCTCTACGTGAAGCACGCTGCAGCCCAGATGGGAATGAAGCTGAGACGTTTCTTTCCTAGGGCTTATGGAAGAGCAACCCCTAAGATAGAGCAGCTGGTTCACGTCGAGATAGTGCTCGAGGAGAGGGAGGAGGGTGAGTGAATGAGTTCCTCGAAGTCCATGCCCACCTACAAGAAGCTGGTTCAGGAGGGCATCGTGAAGTACAGGTTGCATGAGTTCTTGGAGAGAATATCAGATAAAGCGGGTTTTCATGGAGTGGAAATATCCTCAACACCCATAAGGGACATAATAACGGTCTATGTGGAGAGCCCCGGTGTCATCATAGGAAGGGGAGGGAGGACCTCTAGGAGGATCACGGACATCCTGAGGGAGGAGCTGGGGATACAGAACCCCTACATACAGACGAAGAAGGTGGATGAGCCATTCCTCAGTGCCAGGATAGTGGCAAGCTACATAGCTAGGAGGATCGCTAGGGGAGAGAGGTACAAGAAGGTGGCTTACTCGGCTCTGAGAAGGGTCATGGCCGCTGGAGCGAAGGGTGTCGAGATAAGGCTCTCTGGAAAGTTTGGGAGTCAGAGGGCCAGAGAGGAGAGGTTCAGGGATGGTGTGATATACAGGTGCGGACAAGATTACGTCGAGAATGTTGAGTATGCGGTGAAGCACGTGCTGATGCCTCAGGGCATGATAGGAGTGAGGGTGAGGATAGTTAAGCCCGGTGTGAGAGGACCTGATGCCGTTGTGATAAAGGAAGAGGCCATAGAGGAGCTTAGGGAGAGGATAAGATCTGAGGTGGATTCATTATCGGCATCTGAGAGTGTGGAGATACCCAAAGAGTTGGAGGAGGAGTTTGAGGTTGCCAGTGAGGTGAAGGAGGATGAGTCCGAGTAAGCTTGACGAGCTCAGGGGAATGAATGTCGATGAGCTTCTGGAGAGGTTGAAGGAGGTTGAGAGGGATATCTTCCTGAACGAGGCGAAGAGATTGCTCGGCGCGGCTGAGAAGACACACCTGAGGAGAGCCCTGAGGAGGGAGAGGGCTAGGATATTAACGATCCTGAGGGAAAGGGGTATAAAGATATAGGGCCGGTGAAACCCAGTAACATACTCGCTCATGAGCTCATAGGGCTGGAGGTGAAGGTCATTCACTCCCCAAACATGCATGAGGTGGGCATCAAAGGCAGGGTCGTCTTCGAGACCAAGAACTGTCTCATCATAGATAGGGGAGGCAAGAGGTCCGTGGTGGCTAAGGGTGCCAGGCTCTTTTTATTTAAAGTGGATGAAGGTAGCCCCGTGGCCGTGGTGGGAGACAGGTTGATAGGTAGACCGGAGGAGAGGGTGAAGAGAATATGAGGAGGATCTCCGAGGAGCTAGTGAAGGATGTGATACCGCCCGAGAGGAGTTGCGACGATGAGAAGTGCCCCTGGCATGGCACCATATCATTGAGGAATGCCACGCTGGAGGGTAGGGTCGTCAGTACCAAGATGACGAGGACCGTCAGTGTCCTCGTTGAGTACCTGCACTATGATAAGAAGTTCAAGAGATATGAGAGGAGACGCAGCAAGATTCACGCTCACCTACCACCTTGCTTGGAGGTCAAAGAGGGGGATTTCGTCAGGATAGTTGAGACTCGAAGGTTGGCGAAAACGGTCAGCCATGTTGTCCTGGGGAAGCTGAGGTGATTCTTCTCCAGCCATAGATGCTCTCATCGTAGAAGGGCATGCTAGCCACTCTCACCTTCAGTTTTCTTTCCTCACTCACTTGGAGCTCCCTTCCCAACTCAGCGTATTCCTTCAGGACGTAAGCCATACCTATGCCCCTCTCCACAGTGGGGCTGAAGGTTCCGCTGGTCACCGAACCCACCTTCTCCTCCCCAGCATACACTCCCTCCCCCCTCCTAGGGGCGCTCCTGGTGTCGCTCAGCAGCCCCACCCTGACGCTCTTGGCACCCTCCCTCATGATTTCAAGTAGCGCCTCCTTCCCGATGAAGTTTTCCTTCTTCATATCCACCGCGAACTCGAGTCTCGCCTCTATGGGATTTATTTCCTCGTCTATATCGTTCCCGTAGAGTACAAGGCCGGCCTCCAGCCTCAGGATGTCCCTAGCCACTAAACCGCAGGGTTTAACGCCTTCCCCAACTAGGGAGGTCAGAAGCTCGGCCGCCAGCTCCCGATCACTCAGGATGACCTCGTATCCATCCTCACCAGTATAGCCTGTCCTGCTGACGATGAGCCTCTCGCCCCTCCATGACACCTCAGTTAAGTGAAATTTTTTAATATTTATTGAATTTCCTATTATTTTATGAAATATTTCTCTGGCTTTTGGTCCTTGAATTGCCAACATATAGCTGTTGAAGGTGATATCTTTGATCTCAACATCGAGGGACCACCTATCGACCAACTCGCCGAACCAATCGAGTATCTTCATCCTGTTCGAGGCGTTCGTAACAAAGAGATACTCCTCCCTCGAGAGTCTGAAGGCCACGTTATCATCCTTTATGCCACCTCTCTCATTAAGAGTGAGCGTGTACCTGCTCCTCCCCGCATCCACATCTACGTTGTTCGATGTGACCATCTGCAGGAATTTAGCCGCCTCAGAACCGGTGATCCTCAGTCTTCCCATGTGAGATACATCGAATACGCCAGCCTCCTTCCTAACGGATAGGGCTTCCTCCAATGAACTTGTATATCTCATGGGCATTTCCCATCCTGCGAATTCGAAAAATTTAGCCCCTAACTCCTCATGTAGATCCCTGAGACCCAGCCTCAGCATCCTGCCTTCTCCCGATCGGAAAGAATTAAAGTTATCACCATCACTCAAGTTAGGGACCATGAGTGATCGCAGCGTAGACAAGGCGTTGGAAGAGATGTCATCGCAACTGAGGGGGTCTCAACTCCTGAGGGAGGAGGTGGATAGATATTCCTACTCCTACGATGCCTCCGGTATGGAGTTCATCCCAGACGCCATCGTCAGACCGAGCAACGTGGAGGAAGTCTCATTAGTATTGGAGATAGCCAACAAGTACGGTGTACCCATAACCCCCAGGGGCTCCGGGACCTCCTTGGTTGGTGGGCCGCTTCCCGTGACGGGGGGGATAGTCCTTGACATGCAGGCGATGAACAGGGTGATCGAGAGGGACGAGGACTTGGGGATGGTTAGGGCTGAGGCGGGAATCACCGTCAGGGAGATCAACAGGCTCATCAGGGATATGTTTCTACCGATAAACCC
>MAIU01000013.1 GCA_003344655.1 Candidatus Korarchaeota archaeon NZ13-K | reverse complement strand
CCGTGAGGGTGGTGGAGAGCGAGGATGCCATGACGGCCGACTGGTTCGAGCTGGATCGGGAGGCTCTGGAAGAGCTCTCCAAGAGGATCTCAGCCATTCCCCAAGTGTCTATGGTAACGTATGCGATAACAACGAAGCCCCCAAGCACTATAGAACCCTGCTAGGGTCACTCCACCTCTATCTGCTCCTCCGGAATCCCCCACCTTTCCCTCAAGAGCTTAGCGACCTTGTACCTGTGATCCCCTTGAAGGAGTACGTAGCCGTCCTTGTATGTTCCACCGCAGGCCAATATCCGTTTGGTCTCCTTGAGGAAGTTCCATATGTTGTCATCTGATAGTGGCAGGTTCTCAATTATCGTGACGTCCTTACCCTTTCTCTTCTCATAGCGTATCTTCACGGGCTTTAGTTCCTTTTCGACCTCCTCCCAAGTGAATAACTCTACCGGGAGCCCCGTCACAGGATCTCTAATCCTCTCCTCGAACCCAACCATCCTGTGTGATTCCGCCGGGGGCCTTATATAAAAGTATTTGCCCGGAGCTAGAAGCTTCATCGCATCTCAGCCACCCTTAGGTTAACAGGCCCTACGGCACTGGACAGGTGCTCCCCTCAAGGCCTTCCGGTCCAGGTCACAAAAAGGCTTCGTTAGAGACATCACGCGTTCCTTATCCCCCTATTCGTGAGAGGGGATTCGGGGTTACCTTCATGACGGATCATCATGAGCGTGGATCTATCTCTCTGGCCGGCTATTCCATCGAGCGATCCAAGAGGCGGGCACTCAGTTCGGTGAAAATCTCTGAAGCAAATCTCATTGCGATGGAAAAGATTTTAAATCAGCTGAGAATTTTAGAAGAGACCTACTATGTTGCTGACCGAGTCCATCCACCACTTATTGTACTCCTCCCGCTTCCTCTCCAGATCCTCATCGCTGTAGAACTCGAAGCCGACGTCACCCCTGGCCCTGTAAACTTCCAACGTTTTGAGTTCCTCTACGTCCCACACCAATCCGATGAGCTGAGATTCAAGCCAGTTTAGCGGATCTACACCTGGAGGGGATCCTCTAGACGGCCAATCAACCCTTCCCTCGAATTTCACGTGAAACCTGCCCTCCTTCTCCCTGAAATCGAGCACCCTGATGCCTTCCGATTCCCTCTTTCCGGCATCAATATCTATCCCAAATTTCCTCATGAAGTTTACAAATTTATCTCTATTATCGAATACAAGTTCTCCTTTTACCTCTAATCCGGCCCCCATAGGCTCTGATGATGTCTCACAATAAAAACTTTGGGATCCATGCGTTCCATATGGGCTTGACCGGGGATTGAGGGGATCGGGATGATAGGTGAAATCAGGACGAGACCGGATCACTTCCTATAATCAGAGACCGCCTGGAAGATAAAATCCTCATATACGGATCTGACCCTCTCGGCGTTCTTGCTCCTTATGAAACCCAAGAGGGCCGCCCTTATCGCCTCCGACCTGCTCTTATAGTTACCCTCCAGCACGAGGGCATCTATCGCCTTTATCAGATTCTCGTCAATATTCACCACTATCTGTTGGGCCATGCATACCACCCGCTCCTAGGTGCGGTCAGCTTATTTAAGCTGGTATTGCGATCATGTGAAACGTCGATAGACTAACTACGCGGTCGTCCATGGGATACCAAATCATTTATTAAGAAGGGCTCCACTTAATCGGATCAGTGGTGGTATGCTCGAAGCGTTCATAGCCGTCAGTGTTAGACCCTCCAGCACCACCGATCTTAAGAGATCATTCTCGGCCAATGAAAAGATAAAGGAGGTGTTTTACGTAACCGGGGAGTTTGATTTTCTGATGAAAGTGGAAGCAGCCAACACGTTCGAGCTGGCTAAGATAATAGAGGGCCTCAGGAGCCAGGAGGGTGTCGAGAACACGGTAACTTTCATAGTGCTGGAGAAGTTGAAGTGAGCATCAGGGTCTACGTGCTGAGGCTGGAGCAGGATGATCCCAGGAGGGCAACGGGAGCAAAACTCCTCAGGCTGAAGTTAGCGGAGAGATACAGGCCCTCCAGAGGATCCATAGTGCTGAACCCTCTCTCCATGAGGTACCTGTGCCCAAGGGACAGGAGCCTTGCTAGGGCCGTTGTGGCGGTGGATGCCTCTTGGAGGAGGATAGGTGAAGTTAGGTGGCCTCCTGGCATTCAGAGGAGACTTCCATTTCTCGTAGCTGCGAATCCAGTAAATTACGGTGTTCCTGAGTACCTATCAACGGTCGAGGCCATCGCCTCGGCATTGATTATACTAGGATATGAGGAGCTCGCGCTCAAGCTGCTCTACCCGTTCAACTGGGGGGCCGAGTTCCTCAGGTTGAATGAGGAAAGGCTAAGGGCTTATGCCAGCTCGAAGGATGAAGAGGAGGTCAGAGCCCTGAGTGAGAGGTTCAGGAGGGAGATCTTACTCTAATGCCATCCTCTTGTAACTTCCCAGCACCTTCACCCAGAGGCTCAGCTCTCCGAGCTCTCGAATAGCCTCTCTCACGGAATCATCCGAGATTGATCCCTCGAACTCGACGTAGAACGAGTAGTTCCATGGTTCGCCTTTGATCGGCCTGGATTCAAGCCAGAGCAGGTTTATGCCTCTCTTGGCGAACGCGCCCAATGCGCGCCAGAGCGCGCCGGGAACGTGCCTAGTCGCGAAAAAGGCGGCCGTCGTATCAGCATCCTCGCTCACCTCATCGCTCAAGGAGATCACGAAGAACCTAGTTATGTTCACCGGGATGTCTTGGATGTCCCTGGCTATCACCTCCAATCCGTATATTGAAGCAGCCCTTTCGCTGGCCACCGCGGCCAGCCTCCTATCATTGGCCTCGGCCACGAACCTCGCGGCGCCAGCGGTATCTGGGCTGGGGATGACAACCCACTTGTTCCTCCTCAAGAAGCTCTCGCACTGAGATATAGCCTCAGGATGAGAATATACCCGCTCTATATCGCTTAACTTCGCCCCTTTCACGCCGAGAAGGGCATGAGAAACCTTAACCTTCACCTCCCCGATTACCCTCACGTCCTCGGTGAGTAGCAGGTCTAGGGATTTCCTTATGCTACCGGTCGAGGAGTTCTCAACGGGTATCACACCGTAATCAGCCTCACCACATTTAACTGCATTGAAAACATCCTCGAGGTATTCCTTGCTGATCAGCTCGTATTTTTCGGAGAAGTACTGAATAACGGCCTCCTCGCTGTAGGATCCCCTCTCCCCCTGAATCGCGACCCTCACGGGTCCCCCCTTGAAATCGCTTTGAAAAACATTGCAGTTCCAGTAGAACTGCACTGCGTTGATATCTGCTGCCAGGCGAATATGGGGCAGGTTTATCTCCACCCCCACCGCGGAAATTGAGGGTGAATGCCTGAATCCAAGATTCTTCGGGAGGTCGGCGGGGAGCCTTGATACCTCCGGAGGGAATCGGAGCATGAATACCGTGCTGATGAGGGAGCTGGGAGTCTACTTAGAGAGGTCCTGTGGGGCCTTCAGGGTTTACGCAACGGAAACGCTCACGGACTTACCTGTCGAGGATCTTGGATTCTTTTCGCTCCATTTTCCAGCTTCTAGAATTTCTACTTTGGGCGCTGATCCCAAGCTCATCCTAGGCACCTTTTTATTGCCAAAAGATCGCTTCTCTGACCTTAAGATCGTCGAGGAGATGGAGGAGGAGGCTAAGAGGTATCGTTTGGAGAGCGCCGCTAGGGTTGCGGAGGCTAGGCTTGGAGAGGGACCCATCGCATCCGCGGTGATCGTGGGTGAGGCCCGGGACCTGATGCTTCCGGTGAACTTCAGAGCTGGAGATATTATCGCACTAATCGGAGTTCCAGGAGCTGATTTTCTCTATTTAATTGCCAGTAAAAGACCTGATCTTGTTGAGAAAGCAGATCTGGGTGATAATCTCTCCAAGTGGAAACGCTGCAGGTGGATGCTGACGTGCTTGGATGCGGCGAGAACGATACCCAGCGTGGCTAAAGTGAGCGGGATGATCTGCGTCGGAGAGAGCGGCATCCTGGGATCACTAACACTGCTTTCAAAGTTGTCTGGGATGGGATTCGTCATCTGGAGGGATCGAATAGAGTTTCCACCTGAACTCGTCGAAATAAGTCATCATATGGGCTTGGATCCCCTATCCGTTCCCAGCAGGGGCGCTGTCCTAGCGATACTACCTAAGGACTCACCGACAGATAAGATAGGTGAGATCCTAGATGCCCACGGCTACAGGATGAGTCTCATAGGATCGCTCAGGACCGGGGGCGGGAGGATCGTGGAGGATGGTCGCATAAGGGAGCTATCGCTGGATCCTCCAGATGCCAGACACCCATGCTCACGCTTTTAGTGCCAAGCGAAGCGATCCTGTCACGAAAAGACGAGCTAATAGATCTCTGGGCATGATACGCGAAAATCTGGTGTCAGATTCATCCTCATGAGATTTAGATTCATCAGCACGTCTCTATCACCATAAATCGTTGGGTAAATCCTCAATGCCCTTCGCCAGAGCAACCATCCCCCGTTGCTGGCCAGTGAGCTTCTCATATTCATACATTTTATCGGGGAAACGCGATTTAATCTGATTGCCCCCTCGCGACATATGAAATCTCTTATTTTCCCGAGATCCGGTTTATTAAATTTATTTGATTTTAAGGTAAATGGTATGCTCGACCGTTAAATATGGGGATTACTTTACAGGAGCGCGTAGTGGCAACGTGGGGGAAATATTTTTATTTAAGTTCTTCTTCCTTTTTCCTATGCCTAGGGCTAGGTATCTACCCCTCGCTCCCATTGGGAGGATAATAAGAGATGCCGGAGCGGAGAGAGTGAGCGATGCTGCTGTGGAGACATTAGAGCGATATATGGAGAAGTTCGCCCTTGAAGTAGGTAGGCAGGCCGTTAGTCTAGCCAAGCACGCCAACAGGAAGACCGTGTCCGGTGAAGACATAGATCTCGCTGTTAGAACTGTTTGGAAGGCTTGAGTGGAAGCTTTCCCCTCCGCCCCGACTCCGTTCTTCCTTTTTTTAGCGTCCTCATTGCCGCCTCCTCGTAAATTGGGCGGGTTCCCAAGTGGATCCACTTGCGCTGATTGTTTTCCATTAAGATTGCCTGAAGTTCGCTGCTATGATGACCGGAAGTGAGCTGAGTCCCGTGGGAATCTTCTTAATATTCCGGTCAGCCGGATTCTCGGTGATGCCCCTGACGCTGAAGGGCTTCTTCGAACCGAGTTCGATAGCGGTTGTGGGCGCATCTAGAACCCCTGGGAAGATAGGTTATGAGATCCTGAGGGTCCTAGTTGAGAATAGGAGGAGTGGTGTTTACAAGGGAGACCTCTACGCCGTGAATCCAAGATCGGATGAGATGATCCTCGGCGTACCCACCTATAGAAGCGTCCTAGAGATACCTGAATCCCCGGAGCTGGCCGTTGTGGTCACCCCCGCGCCTCAGACACCGCAGGTTGTGGAGGAATGCGGTGAGAAGGGGATTCGCAACGTAGTTGTGATAAGCGGAGGATTCGCTGAGGTGGGAGGGGAGGGGATCCTCCTCCAGAGGAGGCTAGGTGAGGTGAGGAGGAAGTACGGTATCAGGATAGTGGGTCCCAATTGCGTTGGGATAGTATCCCCCTCAACGGGCGTGGACACACTGTTTCTGCCCGTGGAGAAGGAGTTTCAGGACAGGATGTACGTGTCCTCACCCAGGCCCAAGCCGGGTAGCGTCGCCCTCAGCACGCAGTCCGGGGCATTCGGCGTCGCTTGCCTCGACTACATGTACGGCGAGGACATAGGGCTGTCGAAGTTCATAAGCTACGGTAATAAGATAGACGTGGATGAGGTCGACGTCATCAACTACCTCAAGGATGATCCGCAGACGAGCGTCATCCTCATCTACGCGGAGTCAATAGACAGAGGGAGAGAGTTCCTCGAGATCGCCAGGGAGGTCACAAAGAGGAAGCCCATAGTTGTGCTGAAAGCTGGAAGGACCAGCTCCGGTGCCAAGGCAGCCAGCTCGCATACAGCCGCGATCGCTGGGAGCGATTCCGTTTACGATGCGGCCTTCAAGCAGGCGGGTGTCATAAGGGTCTGGGACATGGAGGAGCTCTTCGATGTGGCCAAGGCTCTTTCCATGCAACCGCCGGCCGAGGGTGAAAGCATCGCGATACTGACGGACGGGGGTGGCGTCGGGGTGATGGCGGCCGATGAGTCGGAGGCCTCCGGACTGAAGCTGGCGGAGTTCTCTCCTAAAACTCTGGAGAAGCTCAGGGAACTACAGAGGGATGGCGTGATACCACCAATCGCCTCCCTGACGAATCCCGTGGACCTCACCGGAAGCGCGACCGATGACTCCTTCGTGGGCGCGCTGGAATCCATCCTTCAGGATCCGAACGTCTTCGGGGTCATAGTGCTGGCCCTTCATCACGTTCCGGGCGTGACTTCGCAGCTCCCTAAGAGGATAGCGGAGGTCTCGAGGGGATATGGGAAGCCCATAATAGCGATGGATGTGGGAACCTCTCAGTACGCCGTGGAGTTCAGGAGATCGTTTGAGAGGGAGGGGATACCAGCCTACCCGGAGCCCGAGAGGGCTGTGAAGGCTATGAGGGCTCTTGTTCACTATGGGATGGTGAGAAGAGCTTCGAGAGGCTGATCCTTCTCCTAAGGAGGAGAATCACTGAGAGGAGCGTCATGACTGCTGTGATGACTGCTATCGATGACGCGCCAATACCCTCCTCCTTTTGAAGGGATAATGTCGTCTTTATCGTTTGAGAGAGGCTCCTTCCCTCCTGCTTCCACTTCACCCTGATGTCCAGCGGGACCTCCAAAGGAGCCTGCTTATCTACATCCACTTCCATCACGGCCGATGCGTTGCTCCTGCCTGGAATGTCCCCAAGAGCCAGCGAAGTCGTTCCCGTCAGGTAGGGCGTTATGATCTCGATCACGACATCGCTGGCATCAGCTTTGGCCTCATTCCTCAGGACTAGGGACAGCCTGACCCCCCTATCACCGGGCCTGGGCTTGCCGGAAGCAATGAACTCCACCAGCTTGAATCTGGCCTTCTCATCTATCTGTAATGGGAGCTCTGTCTCACCGTACTTCGAGACGAGCTTCAGATCGTACCTCCCGGGCTCGGCTCCCTCCTCCACGTCCAGCAGGAACCTGGCCTCCGCGGTCTGGCCGGGAGGTAGCGCGGGAATGAGAAAACTATCGGATCCGGAGTAGGAGGGCTTCACCGAGCTAGGAAGGGATGTTAAGTTCAACCTCAGGTCCTTGGCCACGTAGTTGCCCAGATTCGTTACCAAGACTATCAACTTGACGCTCGAATCTCCAGGGTAGAGGGGAGTCGGCACCGTCGATACATGGGCCACCTCCACCCTCGGCCGACCCGAGGCCTTCAGGCCGAGCGTGGTGATGTCCAGGTGCTCGATCCCAGCATCATCCAAGTAGCTCAATCTCGCTATGAGCTGAACGGCCCCGTAGACCTGGGGGGAGATGTACACCGTGAAGTTCCTCACGGCATACTCTCCCCTGTCGAGCGCATCTATGTAAGCCCTCCCGGTGCCGACAACCGAGCCCACCTCGGGTGACGGAAAGACCAGCTCTATCCTCAGATCCTTAGCAATTCCACCCTCGTTCCTCACCTTGATGGAGAGCTCGGTGGCCTCATCGGTCTCGATCTCAGAGTTCAGCGGAATCAGCGTCAGGAGGGGCTGCTTGGGGGGCTCCGTTATGAAGGATAGCGGGATCATCTGGCTCCTGACTGAGTCGTGCTCATCCAAGTAATTCAGCTCTAGGGTCAGGATGAGGCTCCCGTAGCTGACGTTCGCTGCATATAACAGTATTGATACCCCCTTAGCATCCCCGGGCCCCAGGTCTCCGAGGTCAAACCCGGTCTCGGAGAGTAGAGCCAGATCCTTAGATGGAACCAAGTTCGCTCTAACTCTCCTAGCAATCTCTTGCCCCTCGTTCTTGAGAATGATCCCCACTGGCTCTGGAACCCCGGGTTTGAGCACCCTAGTATCAGATAGGGCCACCAGATAGGGTCCGGGTGGGACCCTCACGTAGAAGCCCAGTGTGGATGACGACGTCCTCCGCTCGCCCCCGGAGTCAAGCCATTCCAAGGTCGCCAGGACCTGAACCGGTCCTGACTCCAAGGAACTCAGGCTCAGGTTCACGGGGATTGAGATCATCCTACCCGGAGCCAGATCTCCCAGCTCGAAGCTGCTACCACCCATCACAGCCATTCCGGGTGGTGTTTGAAAGCTCAGGGTGGCTCTGTAAGCCCACTCTCCCCCTTCGTTCTCGACGTAAAATGAGACCGTGTTGATCCTCCCGGGATCCAGGTAATATTCCTTCGCTGAGACCCTCAGACCCTTGGGCCCCACCTCAGCCACGGCTAACGCCTGAGTGGTTGTGTACTGCCCACCAGCACCTACCTGAGCCCCCCAAGTCACTGTGGCTGTTATTGTCACGGCCTCATCGACGTTGTCCCCCACGTAGATCTGAAAAGGAACCTCTCTGCTCTCCATAGGGTTCATGATCCCCAAATCCAGCGGAGAGGTCACCTGCACCCCCACCGTGGTGGGCGTGAGGGACACCATGACGTTCCTGGCCACACCATCCCCAAGATTGATCACGCGCAGGTACACGGTGGCGGGCCATCCGGGCCTCACGCCACCTGAGATATCGCACCTGAGCTTCGGTGCCCCCTGCACCGTGACGAACAACGGGATTACCTGGATATGAGGCGCACCATCGGCCCTGAAGCTCAACAGAAGCTCGGCCCTGTAATGGGATGCGTAAGCGTTGGAGGGCACGCTGACGTTGAATCTGAGGTGAAGTGACTGGTTCCTGAAGAGGGATCCTGGGTAGGATGAGGAGGTCGTGTAAGTTGAGCCGACGAAATCATATATCGTTAGGGTGGCTTGAAGGTCGCTCAGAACACCAGCGTAAATGCTGCCCAGCTCGATTATGAAGGTGTTGTTCGTCCCCAGGATCACGGTCATTCCTTCCCAGTAGGAATCCTTGAGGACCAGCTCGGGTGCCCCTGACACCTGGACACCGGAGATCCCAATCCTCAATGCCGCGAGCAAAGCCACAACTTTAACTAAGCTTTCCCTCAATTAGGTCACCTCCAACCTGAGGAACCTCAGGGAGATTAGGAGAAATACCAATGAGAACATGAGGATCACCACCAGACTATCTGCCACCATCAGGAAACTCCACCCCTTGAGTGACACATCCCTGAAGGCCCTTATGAAGTAGTACATTGGTATGAAGGACGCTATCGTCTTGGCCTCCGGACCGAGTATCTCGACTGGGATGAGCATCCCACTGAACAGCATGCTTGGGATGAACGTGAATATGCTCGCTTGATAGGCTTGAAGCTGATTCTTGGAGAATACGGAGATTAGGAGGCCCATGCTGAGAGAGCTGAGGAGAAACACTATGGATACAACGGTCATGTCGATCAGAGATCCCCTGAGCCTCACATCGAAGAGCAGGATCGCGGTCATCAGGCTTAATATGCTGTCAGATATCGTTGCGATGAAGTATGCCACCAGCTTCCCGAAGACTATGTCGAATGGTCTCACCGGTGTCATTATGAACTGCTCAAAGGTTCCCTTCTCCCTCTCCCTGCAGATCGACACCGAGATAAGGCTCGTCGGGACCATCTGGAGGATCAACGCCATGAGTGTTGGTATGAAGCTCTCTATCTTCTCTACCCTTGGTCCGTAGACGGTGTAGAACATGGGTTGTATCGCGAACGTACCGAAGGTCGATGCGGCCCATCCCTGATACTGCTGGGTCACCACCCCGACCGCCTGCATTATCGCCTGGGCCACCGTCGGATTGCTGGCATCATAGTATAGCTCCACTCTAGTGGCCCTACCCATCATCAGATCCTCCGTGAATCCCTCAGGGATTATCAAGCTTGCATAAACCTCACCGGAGTAAACTGAGGAGAAGCCCTGCCCCTTTGACTTGTAAATAGCCCTTATCTCGAAGAGCTTCGAGTTCTTGAGCTCCTGGATGAACTTCTGGGAGCCATCACCCCCATCAAGATCAACAATAGTTATTGGATACTTCCCCGAGCCCTTCCCCCCGTACCCTATCCCGAAGAGTATGGTCACCATTATGGGCATCATGAGCACCATGGCTACGGTCTTCGGATCCCTGATCAGCTGAATCAACTCCTTCCTGATTATTGTCAGCATTTTTTGTAATTCATAGCGATACTCCGCCATCTCTCTCACCATCCATGATCCTTATGAAAGCCTCTTCCAGGCTGATGGGTATCGGGGTCACCGACCTCACCTTGATCCCGTGGGCCTCGGCCCTCCTGAGTAGCTCAGGGATGAAACTGCTCGAGTCCTCCACTAGGAGCAGGTATCTTCCACCATCATCCTCTAGGATCTCCCTGAGGCCGATTATCTCATCCAAATTCAGGTTCCCGTCCACCCGAATCTCCACTAAGTCTCCACCCATGGCCCTCCTCTTTATCTCCTGAGGCGTGCCCACCGTTAGGACCCTTCCCCTTCCCATGAGGGCGAGTCTGTCGCAGTTCTCAGCCTCATCCATGTAGTGAGTGGTCACCAGTATCGTCTTTCCCTCCCTATTGAGCTCCTTAAAGTACTCCCAGAATCTCCTCCTGAGGGGAGGGTCCACCCCTGCCGTCGGCTCGTCCAATATGAGCAGATCTGGATCGTGAACTAGGGCCACAGCTAGGCTCAGCCTCTGCTTCATTCCCCCGCTCAGTTTACCAGCCAGCCTCCCCCTGAAATCCCTCAGAATGAACTTCTCCATCAACTCGTTAACCCTCTCGTTCAGTTGCTGTCCAGAAAGTCCTTGGAGAGCTCCGTAAAGCCTCAGATTCTCCTCGACCGTCAGGTCCTCGTACAGGCTGAACTTCTGGGGCATATAGCCTATCCTCCTGAGCGCCTTCTCCCTCTCCCTTGAGACGTCTACCCCGAAGACCCTAACGTGACCTTCAGTGGGCCGGATGGTTCCAGTTATCATCCTTATAGTGGTCGTCTTGCCCGCACCGTTGGGCCCGAGTAGGCCGAAATTCTCGCCTCTTCTTATCTCTAAGTTCACATGATCGACAGCAATGAAGCTCCCAAACTTCTTCGTCAGATCCCTCGTCTCAACGGCAATCTCCAATTCTAACTCGAGCAAAGCCCTCCCCTCTACTTACCCACCTGTTCATTCCATTATATGGAATAAAAGTTTGACTATCGCCCGCCCGCGCGGCGCTCAGAAGTGACCACTCCCCTTTTATCTCCCGCGAACCACGTTAGCCATGGTGGGATGCATGAGCGAGGGAGCAGATGAGAAGGGTGAGGTGGAGGAGCTCAGAGAGCTGTTCTCCGTGCTGGGCAGGGAGGTCCCCAACCTAGTGAGAGGTCTCATAGATCCATTGAAGGAGCTCCTGAACATCATTTATGATCCGGAGAAGACCAGGGAGAGAGCCAAGGCGATAGCTTCTTTCTACAGGGAGCTCAAGGATCAGGGAATACCGGATTCCATGATAATCGAGTTGATGAGGGAGAACTTCGTCAACCCGATCAGCTTGCTGAAGAGCGTCCTTGCAGAACGCGGGAAGGAAGAGGAGGAGGATGAATGAGTCCCCTTAGGGGCCTCATTTCATGGGGCAGGATCCTCCTCAGGCTGGGCAGCCTCATTCTGTCCCTCCTCAGGGTCTCGTTGACGTTCCTCTTTCTGGCCCTCAGGTATCACTTTAAACACAGGAGAGCTTATAGAATAGCGATAAATGAATTCAGGAGAGCTGGTATTGATCCTCAAACGGCTAGGGAGTTAGCTGAACTCGTTTCGCCCAAGTTAGGGGGGCTGTCGCGGTGGATGAGATTGAGGAGATCAGGAAGATGTTCCGCATGTTGATGGAGAGGATGGATAAGCTGGAATCCAGATATGAAGAGGATAGAAGGATCATAGAGACTTACAAGTCTCTTTTGAATGTTTATGCCTTAATATTAGGTAGGATAGCCAATTTGGAGAGATTAGCTCGCTTATTTTCCAGCGATCTGGATAGGGCGATAGTTAAGGTCCTCTCCGATGGCGAGCCCAGGAACATATCGGAGATCACATTCGAGGTCAAGAGGCTGAGGGGGAAGGCCTCCCGGAGGATCATAGCTGAGAGGCTGAGATCTTTGAGTCAGAGGGGCATCTTAGAGAGGGTCGAGGGTAAGGGAAAGGTTTATCGCTTGAAACAGGGTCTCCTGAGGGAGGGATTTGACCAAGGGATAGGAGGTGCTTAGGGTAAGCGCTCAAACTTGCGTCAAGTGCAAGGGTGGCAGGCTGCTCTGCGGCCTGGCCAAGTGTCCCATAATTGAGAGACTCAAGCTCAGCGTATCCATCCCGCAGGAAAGGATCATCGAGGGATTCACACCCCCCTCCTCACTCGTGAGTGAGAGAGGCTACCCTCGCATTCTTGTCGGTCCCATGGTTTCTCAGAGGGAGATAGAAGTTCCCGAGGATCCAAGATACTGGATTTCCAAGGACCTGAGCTATTTGATAGCCAGGTTCTCCTCCCAGATTTACGCGCACTTCAAATCCCATGTGAGGAAGGTGGATGACCCCAGAATAGAGGAGATGAGGTTCTCCCTGATGAGCCAGCTCCCCGTGGGTATGAGCCTGGAGCTCGCAAGGCCCCCAAAGCCCAGGGTTTCCTTTGACGGCGTTCTCACCCCAATAGGACCATCGGCCCCCGTTGAGAGGCTGAGGCTAACGGAGAATCCTAAGATCCCCGGAAGCTTGGAGAGGGCATTTTATGATACCGACGCTAAGGTGTCTGTCATCGTTTGGGAGTCGTACAGGAGGGGGATCGACGTATACCCCCTGTCCAAGATGCTCTCGCTGGGTGGTCTAGGGGAGAGAGCTAGGAGGAAATTGGTTCCTAACAGATGGTCCATAACGGCGATCGACTCCATCGTAGGTGATCATCTGAGGGAGGAGGTCCTCGGATTCAGCATATACTCAGGGGATGTGCTTCTCTTCAGGAGCAGTTATGAGGGAAACGATTACTTTATTCTGATCGCTCCAGGACCTTATATGCTCGAGATAGTTGAGATTTGGATGCCCAGAGGGATATGGACCATCGGCAGCGAGAGACCGGTGTTCCTCGTGAATCGGGAGTTCGGCAGCAGCGGACTCGAGCACATGGACGGCGGGCACTACGCCATGAGGCTGGCGATCCTAGAGAGGCTCTTCGCCATGAGGAGGCAGGCTGCCGTCATCTCTTTAAGGAGGATAGGTCCAGAGTACTACGCTCCGGTCGGTGTCTGGCAGGTCAGGGAGGGTGTTAGGAAGGCGCTCAGCTCTGAACCCCTCAGGTTTCCTGAGCTGGTCGATGCGATGACCTACCTTGGAAGGTCGCTCAACCTGAACATGAATGATCTGCTGAAGCTCATGAATCTGCCCAATCTCCTGAGGAGATGGGTATCCCTCGAGGGCTTCATATCCGGGACATGATCCTTCTTAGCATCGCCCTCGGGATCCTGAGCAAGCTCCAAGTCCAGAACTCCCTGAAGTCGAGCTTCCCTATGGAGGTCAGCATGTACCTCCTGGCTATCTCCGGATATGATGCGAAAATCTTGAAGAAGAAACCCATCCGAGGGACTATCACGTCTCTCGCCCTTCTCTTCAATTTCAGCTCTTCAAGCACGCTTTTCATCCTGAGATAGTAGGTAGCATCCGGATTTTCATGTCCCAGCGATTCTATACATTCATAGGCACTCCTGAAGGCATAATACAATCCCTCTCCGGTCAGCGGATCCGCCAATCCAGCGGCGTCGCCCACCAGAAGAATCCTCCCTTTAGCTATCGGTTGACCGTGACCCCCGGTGGGTATTATCCAAGCCGCCAACCTCCTGACTTTGTAGAGCTTTGAGAATCTATCGAATGCCTCCACGATCTCCCTCGATCTCAGGACCAGACCCCCAACCCCAGCGTTAGAATCCCTCTCCCTGGGGAAGATCCACCCGTAGCCCAGGGGAGAGGCATCCACTATGAAGGTCAGCTCATCGTGGAGGGGAGCTCTGCCCTCTATGGCAAATATTACATCTCTATCGCTCCAACAGCCCCTGATGCCCGATGATGTCGCCGTCAGTGAGTAGGCGCCGTCAGCTCCTATCACGTATCTAGCCCTGATCCCCATCCCCTCTAATTCCACTTCATCCCCCCTCTGGATGACCTCCCTCACCCTGAGCCTTTTGAACTCCGCCCCCTGACCCAGGGCCTCATCCAAGAGCTCCTTATCAAACTTCTCCCTTTCCACGGTCGCCACTGCAAACTCACCCGAGTCGGAGCTGACCCTCACCTCCTCACCGAACCCCCTTATGAGCACCTCCCTGTGGTAGGACTCAAAGGACTTCATGGAGATGCCCAGGCCTCTGAGGAGGTCGTAGGCCCTCCAGGTCACCCCCCCTCCGCACACTTTATGCCTCGGAAATTCTCTCATGTCCACGATGAGCGTCTTATATCCCTTTTTAGCTGAGAGGTATGCCGATACGGAGCCCGAGGGTCCCGCGCCCACCACGACGACGTCCCACATCGGGGCCCATTTGGGGCTCAGGAAATAATATCTTTCCATGATGCTAAAGCGCTATTAGGCCGAAGTCACGGCACAAAATCTGTTATAGCGCAGACGAGGGGAAACCACTGACTCATCCAGGCTTCCGCTAGCTTTTGAGATCTCACCATCACCTCCTCCACAGATGGTGGATCCTCTAGTGAGACCTTGGTGGCATGACCGGCGCGCTGAACACTCATTTTTAAGGAGGACCGGCTGGGGATATCAAGGGATCGGGAGGTAACCCCTATGGAGCTCAAGCTCGAGGTTGTGGATGTCACTCCCCCCGAGAATTGCAACATAATAATAGCTACCTCCCACTTCATCAAAACTGTTGAAGACGTTTACGAGGCCTTGGCGGACTCCTGCTCATGCATAAAATTTGGTCTGGCCTTCTGCGAGTCCTCAGGTCCTAGGTTGGTGAGGAAGGCTGGCAACGATGAAGAGCTCATCGAGGCAGCCGTCGAGAGGGCGCTCAGGATAGGGGCCGGTCACAGTCTCGTCATAGTGATCAGAGATGCCTGGCCCGTGAACGTGCTGCCCAGGCTGAAGCAGCTCCCGGAGATAGCTACGATCCACGCAGCGACCGCGAACCCCTTGAAGGTCATAGTGGCTGAGTACGGGGATGGAAGGGGGATCCTAGGAGTGATAGATGGCGGCAAGCCTCTGGGCGTTGAGGGAAAGGAGGAAATCAAGGAGAGGATGGAGTTCCTTAGGAGGATAGGATACAAGCATCCCTTACCCGAGTGATCCCAATAAAATTTTTCTCATCTCGCGGATCGCTCCCACTTCACCCCCGAAGCACCTCTCCTCACGTACTCATGCTTAGCTAATACGCTGGCCGCCGCCACGGACGAGTACCTCATGTCAGCGTTACTTTCCACGATTATCTGAGGTCCCTCTATCCGGGAGAGAGCTTCCCTCAGCTTCCTCTCATCGAAGGAGTCCACTATTATCCTGCAAGCATCAGCGGCCTTCATCACCTCCTCTATCACCTCGAGATGCCAGAGGGCGAGCAGCTCATTGAGGTTACCCTTTCTCCAGACCTCCTTGAGCCCCTCGGGAGGTATGACCTTGATACTGTAAGAGATCGAGGAACTCCTCACCAGGCTCGCGAGCTCATCCAGCCTGGCCTTGGGCAGGGACTTCGACTCCAAGAGGCCCCTGGCCCTTAACATCTTTCTTCGCGAGCCGTCCAAGGCCACAGCAGCGACCACTATGGGACCCGTGAGCTCCCCCTTCCCGGCCTCATCGGATCCTATCTCAACGCAATCGTCCTCGATCAGGATGCTCTCAATGAATTCAGATAAACCCTCATGGTAGACGACCTTCCCGCTCCTGTAGAGTATCCCGACGCATCCATTGATGGCGAACCTGAGCTCCTCCCAGGGATTCTTGGGAGGTAGCAGCTCGGCCATCCTGCTCACTTCATCCCTCAGTTTCTTTAACTCTTCCCCTCTTAAGAATGTACTTAGCTGCCGCAACGATGATCACCAGGGAGATCACGGCTAATATCATCACATTAGCTCCACCCTCCTCGATGACGTTCAGTTCATAGACACTTTTCTCAGTTGAGTTAACGGTCCTGGGGTACTCTTGAGTCCAGACAGCCCACACGGTGAGGTTCCACTTACCCGAGTTCTCCGGAGTGAACGTGAGGTTGCTGATGGCATACGCCCCCGGGGCCAGATTCCCCAATCTCTTCGACTGATGATCCTCCCCCAACTGAGCATGGACCTCGACGTCCATCGCATCGAAGGACGATGGATTTATCAGGACAACCCTCACCTCAACTGGCTTTCCTTTGTAAACCTCCTTAGGTACCTCCACCTTATCCACCTCCACCCTCGAGGGCTTGATCACCTTGTAGGAGTAGTCCACGCGAGTTGAGTACCTCCTACCGAAGGCATCGTATTCGACGGTCACGCTCACCCTCTGTTCCCCACCCGGAGCGCTTTGAGGCACTTCTATCGGAAACTGGGCATCCATCACAGTCCCATACGGCCAGTACTCCCTGGTCTCATGATAGAGGATCCCCCTGACGGAATCCTCCACTTTGACCACCACATTCCTCATGTCCGCTGGATAAAGGGGTGGAGCTGTCAGAACCCTCAGGGAGGCCTTCAGGATAGCTGGAGGAATTATCTCGGTTTTACTTAGATTCAGGAAGACCATAGGTTCCCAGTAGTGCACATTCACCTGTTTAGAACCAACGACCTCATACCTCCTCAGCTCCCCTCCTTCCCTGACGATTATGTAACCGCTGGCCCCTAAACTCCTCAGCCCGCTCTCCTGCGGGGGCACCCATACTTGGAAGGCGATATGCGCCACGGAGGCTCCCACCCCCCTGTAGAAGGCCGTGCTGCCGTTCCATACCACTTCAATATCCTTTCCCTCCATCGTTATTCCGCTCGCCTTGTAGGGGCTCACCTTCCATCCCTGAGGAGCTATCACGGTGAGCATGAATTCCACTATCGGCTTATCCTTGACTGTGGTGATGTTGTAGAACGCGTAGAAAATATCTCCGGCCAGCACATCGGTTCTCGAAACACCTAATAGAGCCACCTGCCCCTCAACGGGGCTGAGAGTGAGAGCGGATGCGGCCAGCAGCATCAGGAGGATTGATGCGTTGAGCGACCTCATCCCGGTCCCCTGAAATCCTCCTATATAATTTTGAGGCTCCTCTCCCAGCTGGTCCCAACGAGCTCGACCCCCGACGGAGGCCAGTCGGATGTGGCATCGTCACCGCTCAGGGAAACGGGGATCGCATTGCCTTTTGACGTCGAGCCATCTGGATCCTAGGGCTCTAGAGGAAGGAGATTTTTTAAGCCGACGTTCAGGGGATTGTCGGATGGTCATGCCAGCCGTCGAAGTAATGGACCTGAGGAAGAGCTTCGGGGAGGTTAGGGCTGTTGATGGCGTCACATTCGACGTGGAGGAGGGCTCAGTCTTCGGCCTACTCGGTCCCAACGGTGCTGGGAAGACCACGACGCTGAGGATGATATACGGGGTGCTGAGGCCCGACCAAGGCAGGGTCAGGGTGATGGGAGTGGACGTTTGGAGGGATCTAAGGAGGGCGAGGGGCCTGATGGGCGTCATGCCGGAGGATACCGGCGTCTACCCCAGGCTCACTGTTGAGGAAAACTTGATATATTTTGGTAAAATGAGAGGAATGAATCCTTCCAAATTAAAAGAAAGAATAAATTATCTATTAGATATTCTGGGACTTAAGGAAAAGAGATTCACTATAGCCGATAAGCTCTCGAAGGGACAGAGGCAGAAGGTCGCGTTCGCGAGGGCCATCCTCAGCGAGCCCCCCGTGCTGATACTTGATGAGCCCACCTTGGGCGTGGATGTCATGAGCGCCAGGGAGATCAGGGGCATGATAAAGGATTACGCCAGCTCAGGTAAGACGGTGATCCTCTCAACCCATAACATGTGGGAGGCCGAGAGGCTTTGCAGCCATATAGGGATAATAAGTGAAGGGAAGATGAGGTACGTCGGTAAAAGGGAGGATCTGGAGAGCCTGACCGGCAGGAGGGAATTCGAGGAGATATTCCTGAGACTGGTGAGAGGTGAGGTCATTGAGAAGGTTTCTTAAGGGATCATCGGGCGTCGTTAGGTTCACTAGAGGACTTGGTCAGGCTGGTTATGAAATTCCAGGAAGAGGATGGATCGTAGTAGCATGGAAGGAGCTCCTGGAGTCTCTTAGGGACAGGAGAACCCTGCTAAATGTTGTGATACTTCCCATGATACTGATGCCCATCGTGATATCACTCCCCACGCTGGTGCTCAGTCCCAAGACAGTGCCTCCGAAGGTGATGGTGGTGATATGCGATGAAGGGGCCAGGGAGATAGGTGGCTATCTCTCCTACATATCCGACAGGGCGGATATCATAATGAGGACTGGCTGCGAAACCCGGAGCAATTACACGGAGATGATACTCAACGGGGAGATAGATCTCCTAGTCGAGATACCGGAGGGATTCTCAAAGAACCTGAGCGAGGGTAGAAGCTCCCAGATCCTCTACTACTACGATCCTCTGAGCGCGAAGTCATCTTTGGCTATGGGACTCCTGAGCGAACCCATAAACTCCTATTCTAGGAAGATACTGCTGGAGAGGCTCAGGAAGGTTAACCTTACGGTGGACTACGTCAACCCCGTGCAGACAGTAGCCAAGCAGGTCACCAGGTCCGGAAGGGAGGTGGGGGTGGGGGAGAGCATAGCCGCCATGATAATTCCTATGATGGTTGGCCTCATAGCGGTAACGGGAGCCGGAACGTTCGCGGTGGACATGGTGGCGGGAGAGAGGGAGAGGAGAACTTTAGAGGCCCTGTTCACGAATCCCATCAGCAAGATCGAGATACTGACCGGGAAATTCGCTGCGCTAATAGTGCTCTCAATAATAAGCGGACTGTCCACTCTCCTCTCAGCGATGCTCGGAATAAGCATTTCCCTGAGCTTCTCCATGGCCGAGGTCTCCGCGCAGGAGACTCAGCTCGTCATAAGCCCGTCTAACCTCGTTCAGGCGGTGATCGGGATACTCCTCACGGTGATCCTCGGGGGACTAACCGGGAACGCCGTGCTGGTCACGGCCTCTTCCTTCGCGAAAACATTCAAGGAAGCTGAACAGTACGTAGGAGCTCTTGTCTTCGTTCTGATAATTCCAATGGTTGCGGTACCTTATTCCCCTGCATCCATGCATCCCCTGCTCAGGCTTCTCCCGGTCACCAGCCTCGCCATGTTCGCGAGGGACATGATATTGGGGGGCGACCCACTCGCCATAGCGGTGTCACTCGCATCATCAGTGGCGTACCTGATAATGTTCCTCCTGATGAGTGCCAGACTATTCGGAAGGGAGTCCGTGCTCTTCGGATGAGTTTTTCCCCTTATCTCCTTCTAGGCACCTTTCAATTAACCTTTTAGCAGCCAGAACCATTATGTAAGCACCCTTCATGCTCTCCTCCCTCAGCTCCATCTCCCTGATCTCCTCCACAGTGAACCATCCCCAACCGTCGTGCTCCTCATCCCTTATCTTGGGCTCGAAGTCCTCAACCAAGAGCGAGTAAAGGGGTATTATGAACTCCACCCCCATGTCAGGGTAAAGGAAGCCGAAGGTATCGACCGGGATGACGGATAACGGGCTCACCCTCATTCCGGTCTCCTCCATAAGCTCCCTGATTGCCCCTTTTCTCGGTGACTCGCCGAACTTAAGGCTCCCCCCTGGGATCTCCCACTTCCCGCCGTTCCTCTTACTCCTAGCCCTTCTCAGCAGCAGTACTTTCCCCTCCCTGTTGAAGACGACTACGCAAGGGACCACGTGTATCTTTACGCCCTTCAAACGAGTTCACCGTATCAGAACCTCTTCTCCTTCCCCTTAGGAGTCCTCGAGTATATCGCCGCTATGGACGGTGAGCGCTGGCACTTCGGGCACCTGTCATCCTCAGATAGCTTCCCGACGTAATCACCCTCCCTGAACTCCCTCACCATCTTCTCCCCGCAGCTCTCGCAATAGAGCTCCGTTAGGACCTCAAAAGCCTCCTCTTTGAAGGACATCCTCGCTCTGAACATATCATATCCCACTCTAGCCGCTATCCCCAGCCCTGCGATGCCCATTATTATGTTCAGTATCGACTCCCCCGTGCTCTGGTTAAGGCCACTTATCCCCATATAGAGGAAAACTATTGATATTATCAATATTCCAGCTAAAGAGAGAGTCCATATCACGTAAAACCCATAAGGAGCTTTCCTCTTTTCCTCGGGCACCTCACGCACCCCCTAACCTGTTACCTATACCCATGGTGTTTCCTATGCCCGCCACTATCACGTAATCCCCGGGCATGGTCTTCGAGGCTATTATCCTCCTAACCCTCTCGATCACATCATCAGCGGATCTTGCTATCTCCTCATTCATGCTGGTTATGGCATCCAGTTGATCCTCCTTTATGGCGATGGCGTGGAGAGGTATCCCGTACTTGGTAGCCACCTCCTCTATCTTATACTTCTCAGGTCCGGGATCCCCTATTGCCGCTCCTATTCCCTCAGCTATCTCCGCGGTGGGCTCTCCCTCCAGTTTTGAGGCAGCATCTATCGTAACTATGAGGGCCACCTTACCCTCCCTTCCCTCGACCACCCTCTCTATGGCTAGGCCCGGCCTCCCGACCTCCGATCCCGGACCCTTCGCTTTTATGACCATGACCCTCCTGCCCTCCACCTCCACCTCAGCGCCCACTACGTTCTCCGCAATCTCCAGCGGCTCCGCGTTTCCTATGAGCTTGAGTGCCACTAGAGGACCTATACCATCGCCTATCGGTATCCCTAGCCTAAAAGCATCACCAGCCTTCCAATAAGCCTTGGCTATCCTCATTATCTCCGGGAGGAGCATCTGTATCTGCGCTATGTATATCAGGTTCTGGGTCTTCCTCCCCAAGATGAAATAATGCCTTATTATCCTGTAGATCATGTCCAGCGTGAGGGCCCCCGCCATCTGATCCCTCAGGTTGGACCTCTTCCACTCATCAGCAGCGGGAGCCATGTCCATCATTATCGCATTGAGGTGATTTCTCATGACATTGAGGAGATGCTCCAGCCTTCTTATCGCCCCATAAGGGTCTAGTGTAACGGGCTCTATCAGGAAGAAGCCCTTCACCTTATTGAACGCGGCCCTGATCTCATCCTGGGATCTTCCATATTTGGAGGCCTCCTCGATGAACTTCCTGGCGGAGTCATTGCTGTACTCCTCCAGTTTGGAAAGGGCCCTGCTTATCTCGCTTATCCATATCTGCGCCTGCAACCTGTTCGCGTAGAACTGCATTATCATGATGAACATTATGAAGAATATCCATGAGAGCCAGTCACTTTGGCCCATTTGCATCATTGAGATCCTGAGACCTTCCCGCAAAGTACCTACCTCCTCGCCTAGGATCGCGCGAGCTCTCTTTAAAATGTTCCGCCCAAAGTGATGTTCCATAAAATGGAAGGAAGCGCGAGTGCATCGCTAAGGGCATAACCTTGAGAGCGATACACTTTTTATCTGGAATCTCCGGGATCGCCCGGTAGGAGATGAGGTTCCTCGCCTGCTTCGACATGGACGGAACGCTCATAGAGGTAACGAGCTCATGGGAATTCATACATAAAATACTTGGAACGGAGGAGATCTCCTCCTCTTACAGGAGGATGTACGAGAGGGGTGAGATAAGCTACAGCGAGTGGGCATCGCTTGACATCTCGGCGTGGAAGGGCAGAGACTTCTCCGAGGTGCTCAGGAGGATTGATGAGATAAGGATCACTGACAACGCCGAGGATTCAATAAGGATGCTCAAAGAACACGGTTTTATCGTGGGAGTTATAAGCTCAGGAGTCGACGTCGTAGCGTTCAAGGTATGTGAGAAGCTGGGGATGGACTTTTGCAGGAGTGCAAGGCTACTAATAGAGGGAAATGAGGTTAGGGGATTGATCGAAGATCTTCCACCTCACAGGAAGGGGGAGATCCTGAGGGGGATCGCTCTAGACTACGGCATACCTCTCAGCAGAGTAGCCTTCGTCGGGGATGGTGAGAGCGATCTCTCGGTCTTTGAGATGACCCTGGGTCTCAAGATAGCCTTCAGACCCAGATCCAAGAGGATAGTGGAGCTCTCGGATCACGTAGTTCACGATTTGCTTGAGGCATCCAGGCTCATACTGGAGTGGTCGAAAGCTACGAGATGATCCGAAGCTATGGAGTATGACTTAAATCTCGCGCTCGTGGTGTCCGCAGAGATGATGGAGTGGGAAGTCTTCACACTGGAGGACGAGAGACTAAGGATCCTAGGCCAGGAGATATCTAACGATATAGGAAGAAGTATCTTGGCTCTCCTCAAGGAGAAACCAATGAGTCCGAACGATCTATCCAAGGAGCTGGAGGTTCCGCTGACAACAATAATGTTCCATGTGGAGAAGCTCAGGGATGCCGGGCTGATAAGACCTCTACTCAAAATGGCCGGCAGGAGGGGACAGAAAACGCTCTATACCCTCACCTCCTCAGCCTTCATAATCCTCCCAACGTTTAACGTGGATAAGGAGAGATTTCTGGAGACCCTAAGGACTGCCATAGCAGTCCCTAGGGAGCTCATCTTGAGAGGTGCCATAGTGGGACTCCTGATAGGCGTGCTCATGCTCTCCCCCTGGTACCTCCTCACGGTAAGTTACTACAGCAGGGAGGCCTCCGGAGAGGGGCGCATATCGACTGAGAGCGCCCCAGTTAATGCTAGCATCAAAGCGGCTACAATGAACACGACAACGCAAACGGTCAAGGTTCCTAGAATCCCTAATGAGACGCAAGTCTCGATGGAAAAAGCGAGTTCAGAGGAGGTCCCATGGACACTAGCCTTCCTATTGATCGGAGTCTTGTCTTCCATGACATCTGCCGTGGCCGCGCTGTTGATCTCGAGGAGGTCCAGGAATTTCATGGGATATCGGGAAGAGAGAGCTAGCATGACACCTCCGGAGGATGAGCCGCCCGGCTCTTGACATCCTGGATTCCAGAGGAAAGCTAGGGACTAGCTCTGTAGGGGGTCCCCTTTACAGTGGACGGCCCCCTTGTATCTCCTCACGTAGTTAGGGCATCCCATGCAGATGAGGAAGCTGACCGTTTTTCCGATGACGGGACACTCCACGGCATCCTTGGAGAATTTCGAGATTATTTTATCACCATAGAGTTCCTTCATCTTGTCTTTGTACTCCCTGTCCACTTTGATAGCTCTGCTCTGCTTGATCACCTGCAGTTCGTATTTGTGATCGCTGCTCAGCGGTTCCACCCCCGGTCCTTGCTCTGAGCATGTTAGGTTAATAAAAATGACCGATCCTCACCCGGATGGGCTCACTCAGCCCGGTGGATCGGGAATTTCGGGCCGCGACTCGAAAAACTAAACTTAAAAGCATTCCTTCCAGACCCAAGTGAGGTCATATATGAGGGTGATCGCTTGAAGAGAAGGCTCCTGGATCTTCTAGCTTGTCCTTCCTGCCTGAGTTTCCCGCTGGAGCTCATAGTGGAGAGGGAGGTGGAGGAGGAAGGTCTACCTGAACGTCCGGATAGGCCGATCTGCGAGAAGTGGTGCGCACTCATCGGATCGCAGCCATCGAGCTCCAGTGATTGCGTCAGGTGCATGAGCCTGGAGGTACTGAGCGGGACCCTGCTCTGCAGGAACTGTGGTTCGAGGTTCGCTATAGAGGCCGGAGTGCCTAGAATGCTGAGGGTCGAGGAAATGAGATCGGGGTAAAGGTTAAGTTTACCTAGGCAGGAGCGGCGTTGGTGTGGACATGCCCAAGGTTATCTTGGTGCTGGGCGACATAACGGAGATCGAGGCCGATGCCATCGTGAACCCGGCCAATACTCTGCTGATAATGGGTGGAGGCGTTGCTGGGGCAATAAAGAGGAGAGGGGGTGAGGAGATAGAGAGGGAAGCCCTTAGAAAAGCTCCTGTGAGGATAGGGGAGGCTGTCGAGACCTCCGCCGGTAGGTTGAAGGCGAGGTACATCATTCATGCCCCCACCGTGGAAAGCCCGGGCGGTGCAAGCAGTCCTGAGTACGTTAGGGCTGCCGTCAGGGCCTCCATAAAGAGGGGGGTGGAGCTCGGGATCAGGAGCATAGCCTTCCCTGCCATGGGTGCGGGGGTGGGTGGAGTCCCCGTGGAGGAGTCCGTCAGGATAATACTGGAGGAGACATCCGCTTCCCCATTCGAGAAGGTTCTCGTAGTCACCAGAAGTAAGGAGGACTTCCTAGTATTCCAGAGGGTCGCCAGTGAGATGGGGGTTTCCTTCGAGCTCCTGGGATCTTGAGCCCGCCTCACAGTAATGTTAATATATTACCTCTGACGGTGTAAGGGGAGGC
>MAIU01000012.1 GCA_003344655.1 Candidatus Korarchaeota archaeon NZ13-K | reverse complement strand
GAGCTGGGGAAGGAGGTCAGGGGAGGCGAGCTCCTGATAGAGCTGGGGGAGAGGAGGGGGAAGATCATAGGGATGAGCCCAGAGGATCTGACGAGGCACGTGCTGGTGGCTGGTCAGACGGGATCCGGCAAGACGACCACCGTGAAGAGGATAGTCTATGAGGCTTGGAACATGGGGATACCGTCCCTGATAATGGACTCCCACTGGGAGTACAGAAACCTCGCGTTCCAGCTCGGCGGCAGGGTGTACTTCAACAGGCCCGGATATCCCCAGATATGCGTAAACCCCCTGGTCTCGATACCGAAGGGTGAGAAGGAGGTCTTCCTGGTGGCGGAGACACTATCCGCCCTCCTAGATCTCACACCATCCCAGTTCTACCTCCTCCTGAAGGCTCTCAGGAGGTTGAGCGACCTCTCCAGCGAGAAGAACCCTCCGAACATGCTGGATCTCATGCTGGAGGTCAAGGGAATGGTGCCGAGCTCCCAGCCGGAGGAGGAGAGCAGGGCGTCCCTGGTGAGGAAGCTGGAGCCCCTAATATCGGGAGGCGAGAGCCTCTTCTCCTGCGATAACATACTATCAACGGGATTCGAGGAAAATCTGACACTTTTGGAGCTTGGAGATATCGAGAGCGACCTTCAAAAACAGCTGATATCCTTCTTCATCCTGAAAAGGGTGAAGGATCGCTTCGTGAGGGAGGAGACGAAATCGAAGTTCCCCAGACTTATAATAGTGATGGAGGAGGCTGAGAAGCTCATACCACGCTACAAGGATGCCATAGGATCGGAGTTGATAAACAGGTTGTTCGCGGAGCTCAGGAAGTTCGGGGTCTCCCTGGTTCTGGTGTCCCAGGGCCTATCGGAGATACCCGAGGGAGTTGTCAGGAACACCGGGGTGAAGATCCTGCACAGAATGGACTCCCAAAGCGACCTCAGGATAATAAAGCCTTCTCACGGCGGGAGCAACGTCTTGGAGAGGGTAACCGCGCTGATGCCCGGTGAATGCGTCCTCATGCTCCCTTACGATGTTGAGGTGCTCCAGGTGAGGCCCGTGGACGAGATACCTTTGAGCAGGGAGAGGATAGATGAGATCATCAGGACTAATACATTTTACTGGATTCAGTCACATCTTTGATATTTCATCCAGGATTGATAGGAAATCTTGGGTCCAGTTGAACCTCCTAGGGGCTCCTCCGCTCAGGACGTGATCGAGCTCATCCTCCAGGGAACCCTCGCATCCATCCACCTCCACTATCCTCCCCTCATCAGCCAGCTCCATCGCATCGAAGACAGGACCGTCTATGGCCTCATATTCCACGTTCTCCCTTATCTTCCTCGGGCCGTACCCCCTCTCCCTAAGCCTTACTAGGAGAAGGGAGGGCCTGCACCGGACGACTACGACGAGGGAGACCCTCTCCTTGGGAATCGCGTAGGGGGTTATCGTCTCCAGAACCAGGCAGGGGACCTCCTCTAGCACCT
This sequence comes from Candidatus Korarchaeota archaeon NZ13-K, assembly GCA_003344655.1. Classification (NCBI taxonomy): domain Archaea; kingdom Thermoproteati; phylum Thermoproteota; species Candidatus Korarchaeota archaeon NZ13-K. Next base: position 25,745 of record MAIU01000012.1, on the reverse strand, counting down.
TCGACAGATACCCCCTGACCTTATCCTCATCAATCACGTAGGAATCCCTTTCGGGATCCCTCTCAAGGATGTACCCTCTTTCCAGCGCCAGCTGGCCCACATTCAAGTATTCGCATCCCAGTCTCTCGGAGAGAGCCATGGCTACGGCTGTCTTACCCGACCCGGGTGCGCCCAGCACCACTATCGCGCCGGCGCTAAGGTTTATATTTCTCAAGAGATCATCTCCCCCGGCTCCGGTGGTGTAGCCCGGTCAAGCATAGGGGCCTCTCGAGCCCCAGACCCGGGTTCAAATCCCGGCCGGAGCATCAACTTATAATTTTTCAGGGCATGAAATCATCCCGAGCTCATGTGGAACCCGAGTGGGAACCCCCTTAACCCTTGAACCTCACCGGTCATCGACGCCGCGCCTGTGGATGGGAGGCACTCTCCCCGGGGCTCAATGGGATCACAAAAGCTTCTCGAAGTCTGAAAAGGAACTGGAAGCATGAAGGGTGACCAAAAATCCAGGCGGCATGTCGCTCCAGCTTTCCCTAATAGGGAAGTTTACCGAAGAGCGTGACAACGGGATCGAATGACGCCAGTGAGACGAGGGCCACCCAGATGAGGTAGGCGACCACCGCGGCGAATATCAATCGGATAGGCTGCTTATTGTAGGCCGGTATCAGAAGGAATAGCGCCTGTATCAGGACTAAGGTGAGGTAGAAGTTACTCAGTATCACGTCGAGCGGCTGCATCCAGACTATCATCACCCAGACACCCAGCTCAGCTATGAAGAGTGATATCGGGAACGTGAATATAGCGAGGAGAGTGCCGTAAAAGGCCTCCTCTAGCGTCGCCTTTATGGATGGTGAGATGACCCTCCTTCTCCTCCTGACGGCTGTTGGCCTCCTCCAGCTCCTTCCCGATAGCACCCCAATTCACCTCACTAGGCTCCCCACTTTCCTGCCCTCCAGCAGGCTCATGAGGGCGCTCGGATCATCAGCACTTAAAATTATTGTCCTTATCGACGATCTCCTCAGCACTTTTATCGATGTTACGTCAAGAAGCTCATACTTCCCGGGATCGTATGATTTCCCCATAACGATCCTCTCCAGCTCATCGTAGCTCAGCTCCTCTATCCTCCTAGCCGATGGGTTGACCCTCGGATCCTCCTCGTAAATGCCATCGACACCGGTCATCTTCACGAGGGTGTCGAATCCGAGCCTCTCAGCCATTATTGCAGCCACAGTATCTGTGGAGTATCCAGGATGAATCCCGCCGGACACGGGTATCTTGCGCATGGCGACCGCCAGAGCGGCCTCCTCATAACTCTCCACGACCTTGGGGTAGGCTAGATCTCCCAGGGCCGATATCATGAGCAGGGCGTGAAGCCTGGTCACAAGTATTCCGGCATAGTCCTGCATGTACTTGCTCCCTCCCGCCCTGCTCACTGCCTCTATGTATCTCCTGGCGACATCGCTTCCTCCCGTCACCACAGCGATGCTGAGGTTGTTCCTGAGTTCCCTGATCATCTCAGCCACTTCGAGCGGTCTCCTGGGGCCCTCATCGAGTATCCCCTCGAAGACCCTCCCTCCCAGTAGAAGGACCATTCCCCTCAAGGGATCACCTCAGTAGAACCTAATGGCCCTCTCCAACCTCGACAGAAGCACTATGCCGCTCTCCTCAGACTCGTCCAGCACGTTATAGCCCGTGAGCGCGGCCAGCCTCAGGGCGAACTCCTTGACCTCATGGTGCCAAGGCATGTTCTCCTTGGAGAGCCTTCTCCTCGAGTAGCCCACCCATTCATATGCTTTGGGCTCGACGTAAGTCGGTTGGTACCTCTCCACCAGCTTGGAGAAGCCCTCCAGAGTCTTATCATCCATGTTGAAACCCTTTATCAGCGGTATCCTCATCACCGTCGGACAGGAAAGGGATTGGAGGAGCTCTAGCGTCCTGAGAAGCCTGCTCCAGGCGTCGGGCCAGAGCGGTCTGGTTATTTCAGCATACAACCTCTCGAAGGGGGCCGGAACCGTTACGTAGAGTTGGGTGGGCTCCTTCTCCATACCCTCTATCCTCTCGGGGAGCGTCCCGTTCGTGACTATGAAGGTGGTCATCCCCCTCTTGGAGAAGGCCTCCACTAGCCCTCCTATCCTGGGGTAGAGCATAGGCTCCCCCGTGAGGGAGATCGCTGCGTGCTTCGGCTCCTCCGCCTCCATCACCCAATCCCTCCTGAAGACCTTCACGCCCTTGTAACCCTGGATCAGCATCCTCTGGATCCTTATGCTCTCCTCAACTATCTCCTCAGGATCGTCCCACGTCCCCTCCGGCACCTCCACCCACCTGCTGCGGGAGGGGACATCGCTAGCGTTGAGCCTCCAGCAGTAGCTGCACTGCAGGTTGCAGAAGGAGGCCGTGGGGCTCATCTGGATGCATCTCCAAGTGGGAATTCCGAAGAATTTGTTCTTATAGCAGGTTCTCCCCTCCATAATCGACTTCCTGAACCAGTAGCATGGCTTCAGGGCCGAATGGTTAAGTATGAACTTGTATCCCTGCTTCTCCATTAGCCTCCTGACATGACTCGGCGTGGTCACTAGGGCACTCAACATCTTTATCCTAGAGCATATCGTGTGTGAGCCGGATAAAAATGGTTAGGGTTCCGGAGGATCAGCTGGATCGCGCGATCAGGGAGATGGAGGAGTTAGATGATCTGAGGGAGGAGGCCCTGAGGAGGTCCAGGAGGTGGCTCTCGGTGGCCAGGTCCTCCATAATCAGCGCTAGGAGGATGAATTGCCTGGAAGATGTGGAGAGAGGACTCCTAGAGATCCTGGGAGAGGTGAAAAGGTTCATGGAGGAGGCAATGTCCAGGCTTGGATCATCAAGCTGCCTGATCAGGCCGATCATACAGGACTCCTTGCAGGAGATAGTGGAGGGCATAGTGCTCTGCAGGCTCCTGGCGGGGAAGAGGGTACCGGATCACGCAGAACTGGGGGTAGGGGCTAGGGAGTATTTATTGGGGGTGAGCGATGCCATAGGGGAGCTGAGGAGGATCGCCCTGGAGTGCATGAGGGAAGGGAATGTGGAGATGGCCGAGGGACTGGTGAGCCTGATGGAGGGAATCTATGAGAGGATTGGGTCCGCTTCCTTCCCAGATTCCCTCATACCACTGAGGAAAAAGGCCGATGAGGCTAGGATATTGATAGAGAGGACGTTATCGGAACTCTTGTTCGTTAAGGCGGGTAGGGGGAGCAGGATTGGAAGTGATGAAGGCTGATCCATCGGTGACTCATCTCATAATCTCACTGGCATTGCTGGGTGGTGCCAAGAAACCCGTGAGAGCTAAGGATCTGAGCAGGCTAATGAACGCATCGAGGGCCACCCTGTCCAGGTGGGTCTCGAGGGCCGAGGAGCTGGGCTTCGTTAGATCGGCCACTTCCAAGAAGAGTCAGTACGTGATGCTATCTGAGAAGTCCCTGGAGCTGCTTAGATCGATAAGGGAGTCCATAGAGGGCATAGAGTGGGGGGAGAAGGTGGTCATGGGTGAGGTCTTCTCCGGGATGGGGGAGGGAGCGTATTACATGTCCAGGAAGGGTTACCTGCGCGGCTTCATGGAAGTGGTGGGATGCAGGCCCTTCCCGGGAACCCTCAACCTCAGGCTGGGTCACGAGGACGCCTGGAAGGTGGTCGAGTGGAGGAGGAAGGTCGTGCCCAAGGTGATCCCGGGTTTCTATGAGGAGGGAAGGACCTTCGGAGAGGTGGAGGTTTATCCAGTCACCATCAACGGCGAAATAAATGCATTCTCCGTGTTCCCCAGGAGGAGACACTATGGATATGATGTCCTCGAGTTGGTTCATGAGGAGAATCTGAGGGAGAAGATGGGGCTCAGGGATGGGGAAGTGGTCGCGGTCACACTGAAGAGCTGGTGATCCGGCGTTCGATCATTAAGCGCCTGAGTTCCGGAACGACCCGTGTTGGTGGGCCGGGTGGGACTCGAACCCACGACCTCCGCCGTGTGAGGGCGGCGTCATAGCCTCTAGACCACCGGCCCCCGTGGTGTGACCACCTCAAGTTTTAACCTTTGCGTCTCCCGCGCGTGGGTTGATCGGGTGCCGGGATCAACGGAGTCAGCTCACAGCTTGAAGTATCGGGGATCGGAAGTGATGAAGAGATACTAAAATCCCAAAATTCCCGAAGCTTATAAGCAGGAATGCTCACCTGAACAGGCCCCCAACTATTGAGTCGCTGGGGCATTGCGTGACTCCCCTGTAGTAGGGGCAGAATGAGCAGGAGGGTGAGTTGCCCCAACAATCGTAGAGGTTGCTCTCCGATATCTGGCACCCGTCCCAGGCCGGGCAGTCATTGCATGATGGATACTGGGAGAGCCTCACCATTGATCTGAAAGTAACGTAGCTCTCTGAGAACCAGATGTCCTTGAGAGACCTCTCCCTTAGGTTACCGAAGCTTATCTGGCTGACGCTAACCTCCTTACCGTCCACCCAGGCCCTGTAGCTGTGGAGGGTGAAGAGGCATGGAACGACCTCCCCATCGTAGGTGACGGCGAATGAATCCCTCTCTATGAAGGGACACCACCTCTCACCTCTGTAGTGGAATGAGGGAGTCACAAGCTTCATATTGCTTCCGGTGGCCACGATCCATGCTTCTCTGATGACATCCGACACGTGATCCACCTCGGCCCTCCCGTAGAGCCTCTCCTCCTCCATCTCCCTGCTCGTCGGTATTATGTTGGAGAGGAGTATGCCCCTGACGCCGAGCTCTGAGGCCCACTTGACGAGGGAGGGGAGCCCTTGATAGGTGCTCCTCATCAGGACAGTGGACAACCAGATCCTGGCACCCTCCTGAGAGAGCTCCCTTATTCTCTCCTCCAAGCCTCCCAGTTGGAAGCCCCTCATCACTTGATACGTCTCAGAAATAACGGACTCCACGCTCACGAATATGTTGGACAGCATCCTAGCCACACCTCTGACCTTCTCACGCATCAGTGTTCCGTTGGTGACCAGATTGACCTCGAAGCTCTCTGCAGCCATCCTGACGAACTGTTCAAAGTTGGGGTGCAGTGTAGGCTCCCCGAATCCATCCAGCCATATGCTCCTCACACCCAATTCCCTGAGATCATTCATGATCCTCCTGAAGAGATCCGGGCTCATGAATCCGGACTCGGGACTCCAGCTCCTCCTGTAGCAGAAGGAGCAGCTCAGGTTGCACTCGCTGGTTAGCTCCAAGTGAGCCTCCTTTGGCGGTTGCAGGTCCGGGATGAAGAGGCCTCCTCTGACCCTAACGATCATAGCAAGTACTTCCACATCAGCAGCTTAAAAAGTCTGAGGATCGTCATACAGCCGAGGCCCCCTCCGCGGGGGAGGTCTCCACCACGGTCGCGGGGATCCCGAGCTCCCTGCACTTATTCCTCATCCCCTCCGAGATCGCATCGCATTCCTCACAGAGTATGAGTATGGCCGGTCCCGCCCCGCTTATGGAGGCACCGAGAGCCCCCAAGTTCAGGGCCTCCCTTTTGAGCTCATCGAGCCCCGGGATGAGGCTAGCCCTAACCTCATCAACGAAGGAGTAGCTCATCCCCTCGCCGAACATCCTAGCGTCCCCCAGGGCGAGGCCCAGGAGCAGGAGCGAGAGGTGGGAGCAGTGCTTCATGAACTTCTCAAATGGGACATCCCTCGGGATGACGCTCCTCATGTACCCTGTCTTACTCTCGGGCACCTCGACCCACGGGATGAGGAGGAGAAACCTGAAGTCGGGCCTGAACCTGATTATCTCATCGCCTAAAACGACCAATCCCCCGATGAGTGACGGGGCCACGTTATCGGCGTGAGGCGATCCCGAGGCGGCCCTCTCACCCTCGCTTGCGGCCCTCACTAGATCATCCTCGCTGAGGATGCCCCCGAGCGCCTCATCTATGGCCTTGACCGTGGCCGCCGCGGAGGCGCCGCTGCTCCCGAGACCCCTTCGAGGGGGCACGCCCTTCCATATCCTTATTATGGCATCCATCCTTTGCTCTGCGATTCGCAGGGCCGCTCTGGCAGCCTCTGCGGCGGAGTTCATCTCACCGAGGGGTATGGAGGACGCGTAGGGACCCCTGACCTCGACCACCCTGGCATAACCCCTCCCGCTGACAAGCTCGACATCGACCACATCGTGGAAGGCATCCAGAGCTATTCCCATCAGGTCGTAACCGGGTCCCAGGTTCGCGCTCGAGCAGTAGGCCCTCACCCTCACGTCATCGCCCCCCTCAGGAAGTTGATGGCCTCTTCGCTGTCCCTCACCCTCACTGCGTCCGGGAACGGCAGTATGTCCGGATCCTTCAGGGCATGACCCGTCGCCACCAGAACGACCGTATCTCCGGGATCTATCTCCTCACCCAGGAGTTTGAGGTAGGCAGCGTATGGGGAGGCTGATGCTGGCTCCACTCCAATTCCCATTCTTCCAAGTCTTCTTTGGGCCTCTAAGATCTCCTGATCGCTCACCTCGACGGCCAGACCGTCGCTCTCCCTGAGGGCCCTCATGGCCTTCGGCCAGTTGACCGGTCTCCCTATCCTTATGGCCGTGGCAATCGTCTCGGGATTATCTGTGAAAAGGGGCTCATCCCTCCCCTCCCTGTAAGCTCTGACTATGGGGGAGGCCCCCTCAGCCTGCACACCGATGAGCCTGGGGAGCTCATCAACCAGCCCGATGTCCCTCAGTTCCTTGAACCCCTTCCAAATCGCGGATATGTTGCCGGCGTTGCCCACGGGCAGCACGACCCAGTCCGGGATCCCTATCTCATCAGCAATCTCATAGGCCAGCGTCTTCTGACCCTCCAGCCTCCAGGGGTTGAATGAGTTGAGTGGATAGAGGCCCAGGCTCCTTCCCGATGCCCCCATGACCGCCCTCAGTGCGTCATCGAAGGATCCCTCTATCTCCAGCACGACGGCCCCGTGAAGGGCCGCCTGAGCCAGCTTCCCCTTAGCGACCTTCCCCTTGGGAAGCACCACGAAGCTCTTCAAACCAGCTCTGGCGGCGTATGCCGACATTGAAGCGGCAGTGTTTCCTGTGGAGGCGCACACAACACTTCTCACCCCGATCTCCCTGGCCAAGCTGATGGCGACGGACATGCCCCTGTCCTTGAAGGATCCCGTCGGGTTCAGTCCCTCGAACTTGACGAGCAGCCTGCCTTCCAGATCCACCAGAGGGGTCCCTCCCTCACCCATCGTCACTTGCGATCTCACCTTCGGCAGGAGCTCCCTGTACCTCCAGACGCCCATCCTCCTGGACCTGAAAAGCTCCCAGGATACATCAGGAACGCTCTTGAGTCTCGCCTCCAACAAACCGTCGCACTTAGGGCACCTCATGAGCCAGGCATCCGCCTCGTACGAGGATCCGCAGTCGATGCACTTGAGCTCGTACCCCTGGAGCATCGGGCATCCCTCACCGACTGATTAATAACTTATCACCTCAGCACAGCTTGGGGTGGTAAGCTGGATCCGCTCGAGGCCTACAGGAAGGTTCAATCCTCAATATTGGAGCATCATGAGTGGTTCGATTCATCACTTCCCATGATAGCGAGTGAGAACGTGACCAGTCCGGCTGTCAGGAGGGCGATGACATCGGATTTCGGCCATAGGTACGCGGAGGGTTGGGTTGGGGAGAGGGTGTACGCGGGCACTAAGTACATAGATGAGGTTGAGTCCATCGCCATGGAGCTCGTTAAGAGGATATTCAACGTGAGGTTCGCGGATGTCAGACCTATAAGCGGTGTTGTCGCAAATCTCTCGGTTTACACGGCTTTCACCCAGCCTGGGGACGTAGTCATGGCCCTTCCCATCACTAAGGGGGGGCACATAAGCATGGGCCCCCTGAGGGGGAGCGAGGGTCAGTTCATAGGGGGCACGGCAGGGGCGGTGAGGGGACTGGACGTCAGGTACCTGGCATTCGATGACCAGAACATGAACATAGATGTCGATAAGAGCCTTAGGAGAATAGAGGAGAACAAGCCGAAGCTTGTTATACTGGGAGGGAGCGTGATACTCTTCCCCCACCCTGTCAGGGAACTGCTTGATGCCTGCAGATCCGTTGGGGCCCTGGTACACTACGATGCGGCTCACGTGGCTGGTCTGATAGCCGGCAAGCAGTTCCAGCGGCCGATCGAGGAGGGGGCCGATGTCATGACGATGAGCACGCATAAGACGTTCTTCGGACCTCAGCATGGTGCGGTGGTGACGAACGATGAGGAGCTATTCGAGAGAATAAAGCTGGCGAACTTCCCAGGGTTGCTGAGCAATCACCACCTTCATGCCGTGGCGGCCCTGGCGCTGGCCGCCGCGGAGATGCTGGCCTTCGGTGAGGATTACGCGAGGCAGGTGGTGAGGAACGCCAAGTTCCTGGCTCAGGCCCTGCACGACGAGGGCTTCGCGGTGGTGGCAGAGCACCTGGGCTTCACAGAGACACATCAGGTGCTCTTGGATGTCGACGCTTTGGGGGGCGGCTACAGGTGCGAGAAGCTGCTGGAGGAGGCCAACATAATAGTGAACAGGAACCTCCTGCCCTGGGATATAAAGAGGGGAAGGAGCTTCAGGGATCCCGGAGGTCTGAGGCTTGGGGTGGCTGAGATCACCAGGCTTGGGATGCGTGAGGATGAGATGAGGGAAATAGCGAGACTCTACAGGAAGGTGCTGCTGGAAAGGGAGGATCCCAGGAAGGTCGCGGAGATGGTGAGCGAGCTCAGGAGAAGGTTCAGGACCGTGAAGTACGCCTTTGAGGAGGGTCCCGCCTACGAGTATTGAGCGGCTCGTGAGGGATAGGTCCAGGGGATCCCTGGAGATATTCGAGGAGGCCCTGAACATATTGCTCGATTCTCGGGATCCCTGCGGGGAGGCCAGGCTTCTAGCCGATGCTCATCCTGAGATGTCGGCGATCCAGTACCTGGCCAGAGCCGCCTGCAGGGGATCATTGAGGAGGCTCAAGGAGTTCTTCGATGGCTCCAAGGAGCTGCTGGCCAAGACCTGCGCTGGCTACCTGAGGGAGCTTGGGGTTGAGAGCGTGGCAACGCTCAGCAGGAGCTCGGCCGTGATCAGCTGCATAAGGGATTGCGGGGCGGGCGAGGTCATAGTCGCTGAGTCCCTCCCCGGTGGGGAGGGAGCGGAGACAGCTAGGATCCTGAGAGGGGAGGGCTTCTCCGTGATCCTCGTGAGGGACTCCCTGCTTCCTTGGATGGCGGCGAAGAGGGGGGCGCTGGGGCTCGTCGGAGCGGACAGGGTCACGAGAACTCACCTGATAAACAAGGCCGGAACATTCGCCTTGGCCTCAGCGATTCCGACTATAGCCGTCCCCGGGTTACTGAAGCTGCATGATGGTCCCTACGAGCTGCGTGAGGTGAGCGAGGACAGGGAGGGGGTGAGGTACGTGGAGTGCGCGTTCGACGAGACCCCCTTGGACAGGTTCCTCCGCATAATCTTCGAGGGTCTGATCCTGCGACACGATGAGGTGGGAAGGGCCTTTGATGCGCTGGACAGCTTGATAGGATCCATCTGATCCGAGGTCATTCATCGAAGCCATCAGCGGTTTTATGGGGTTCCTCGGCTGCTCATAATTTCGGGCTTGAGAGATGCACTGCCAGCTCGCTTGCTAAGGAAGGAATGGCTTGAGAGAGCGCATTAGACCCTCCCTTGGGGTTAGGGCTGAGAGTGCGAGCAGCCCGAGGAAGAGCTTCACCAGGATCGTTATGAACCAGGCGATCAGCGATATTATCGCGGCCCTGAGCCAGCCAACTCCGAACCAGGACTTCAGAACCCAGATCCAAAGCAGCAGCGTTATTAGCTTCTCCAGGGGGCCTAGGGGTGTGAAAGAGAAGATGAGGTAGAGGATCGATTCTATGATCGACCAGATGAACGCTAAGGCTAACACGGAGAGGAAACCCTTCTCCTTGTCCCTCGGTAAGAGCAACTTCTGGGACAGCCATATGATGATGCTGCTCAGGAGGAGGGTCACTATGAAGCTCAGCACCGCTTGCAATGGATCACCGATCCGCCGCCCTAAGGGACATTATTAAAACTTTGGTGATCCGAAGCGCTCGCGTTACCATGCATCCCGGGCGCAGGGTCGTGATCCCCAAGGAGGTCCTGAGGGATATAGTTGAGCACGCGAGGGAGGAGGCGCCTAGAGAGGCCTGTGGCCTACTCCTTGGATCCTCAGAGGGATCCGATGTCGTGATCAAGGTCAATTATAGGGCAGAGAACGTGAGCGAGTCCGAGTTCCTGTACGAGGTGAGTCCATATGATATCTACAGGGCCCTGAAGGAGGCGGAGTCCTCGGGCATGGAGCTCGTGGGGGTGTATCACAGCCACCCCCTGGGGGAGCCTATTCCCTCTCCCATCGACGTCGAGAGGGCCGTGCCGGGCCTCGTGTACCTGATAGTCTCGCGTGGTGATCTCAGGGCCTTCGAACTTGTTGAGGGCGAGCTCAGGGAGGTTGAGGTCTCCATCGATGGGGGTGATCCACCGGCCAGCATCAATCCCAGCGCCCCGCGCACGTGAACTTTTTATCTTCCCTCGACCGAAGCCCGGGAGCGAATATGGGCCTGCTCCTCTCACTGGCCGGAACGCTGACCGAAAGCCCCGGGCCTAGGTCCAGCTTGGAGCTGGTTGACTGGATCCTCTCGGGGAGGCTGACTGGGAGACTGGCTGATCTCCTGCTCAGCTCCTACACCTTTTGCGGGGATGCGCCGGATGATCTCTCGGGTCTGGTGAGACTCACTACCGAGCTCAGGGAGAGGGTCATGTCGAACCTGGACTCCCTGCTAGCCTCCGTCTGCAGGGAGCTGGAGGAGAATAGGATGAGGTGCTACATCGCTGAGACCCGTGATGAGGCCAGGAAGATAGTTGGGGAGATCGTGGGCAGCGGGAAGATCGTTTTCAAATCCTTCGCCCTGACGCTGGAGGAGTGCGGCATAGGGGAGCATCTGTCTCGCATTGGAAACGAGGTTCACGACGCGGAATTCCCAATTTTGGCCAAGGGTCTTGGGAGATTTGAGGATCTCAGCACCTACAGGGGGAAAATAGAGAGGGCAGATTTCGGGATCACGGATGCGGCATCCCTCTCTGTAGACCCAGGGGCTCTCTTCCTACTCCCCAGGAGCGGCCTGGAGAGGCTCATCTCGATGGTCCCACCGAGGCACGTGGCCCTGGTGGGCTTGGATCAGCTGGCGCGCAGCTACGAGGAGGGATTCAGGATTGTGGAGCTGGCGATGAAGCTTGATAGGAGCCTGAGCTACGCTGGAGTGGTTGGTGGTCCGAGCAAGACAGGGGATATCGAGAAGAAGATAGTCTACGGTGCCCATGGACCTAGGGAAGTGCACGTGGTTCTCTTAGACGATGGTAGGAGGGAGGCAGCTGTGAGGAGTCCCCTGAAGGAGGCGCTCGCACTTCCCTCCCTGGGGAAGATCCCCTGCCGTCAGCTATGGCCCTTCTGGAGGGAGATTCTCGGAATAGAAGGTTCTAAGGAGCTATCAAAATCCCTTTTGGCGGGTAATGAGACAAGGTATCTTGGCATCGATATCGGGCACCTGCTGGAGGCTCTATGAGGGATTAAGGCCTAACTCCTTCGCTCCTGGTCGGCATAGATCCTCCTGGTCCGCTCATGATCCTGCTCCTGAGGCCCCTGAGTATCCTAGGTTGATCTATTCCCATCGGACAGGCCTCCTTGCACCTGCCGCAGAGGAGGCAGGCGAAGGAGTGCTTCAAGGCCTCCTCCTTGCTCCCCGTGATGTACTCCCATATGACCCCTATTCCCCCCGAGTAAACGGACTTGAGTCCTCCCCAGTAGCCCCCCACTATCCAGAAGACGGGGCAGAGGTACTGGCAGGCGCCGCACCTGAGGCAGAGGAGGGCCTCCCTCAGGAGCGGATCCCCGGAACTCTCAACCCTCCCATTGTCCAGGAAGATCACGTGGAGCTCCTCAGGTCCCACACCGTCCCTCTGAGGTCCCCTAACCATGTTGACGTAGGAGGAGACCTTGTAGCCGTTGTACCTCGTTATCACCTCGATGATCCTCCAAGCGTCCTCCACAGTCGGTACCACCTTCTCCATGCCAACTAGGATTATGTGTTTTCTGGGGAGAGATATGGAGAGCCTTATGTTAGACTCATTCTCTATTATGAAGGCTAATCCCTCATCGGCCGCGAGGGCGTTAGCGCCGCTGATCCCAACGTCCGCCTCGAAGTACTTCCTCCTCAGGAACCCCCTGACGAGGGATACCATGCCCTCTATATCATCCTCATCGACCTCAACCCCCAGGAATCCCCTGAGGAACTCGGCCACCCTCTCCCTGGTCAGGTGGATTGACACCGATATGAAATGCATGGACTTGGGCCCCATGAACTGGACCAGGAACTCGCCCAGGTCCGTCTCATAAACCTCCTTACCCCTCTCAGTCAGGTGCTCCCTGAGCCTCACCTCATCGCTCGTTATGCTCTTCCCCTTAACGACGACCCTCCCCTCTCCGACCACCTCATCGACTATCCTCCTGACCTCCTGCGGGGTCCTGGCCAGGTAAGCCCTGCCCCCGTTCCTCTCGACGCTCTCCATGGCCGTCTTGGTTAGCTCCTCCATGCGCTCCAGGGAGCTCTCCTTAACCCTCCTCACGCTCCGCGCCAGCTCGCCCAATTGTGGGTACCTAGCTAGGACATCCTTCCTCAGCCTCCAGTAGGAGAGGTTGGCCCTATCGAGCGATAACCTGAGGAAGTCGTTGGAGCTGGCATCAGCCAAAAGCCTGCTGACTTCTGCAAGGTTCATAGCAGCACCTCCGCGAGATCCAGAACCCTGACTCCCTCACCCTTCGACTCCCTCTCTAAGTTCACCAGGCATATAGGACAGGAAACCACGATGAAGTTCGATCCAGTGGATTTGAGCTCCTCTACCCTCTTCTTAGCGATCTCCGAGGATAGCCTCGGGAATATGGACTCTATTGGTCCTCCGCAGCATCCAGTGAACTCCTTGGAGAACTCCGGCTCCCTGAGGTGAATTCCCGCCCTCTCTAGGAGCTCCCTGGGCTGTTCAATCAGACCGTTCCACCTCGCGAGGTAACAGGGATCGTGCAGGCTGACCTCGATCCCCTCAGAGCGCCTGGGCCGGTAACCCCTCTCCACCAGCACCTCGGTGTAGTGAACCACCTCCAAGTCGACACCGCTGACGTACTCGCTGAGCAGGTATCTGAGCATGTAGGTGCTGTGGGGGTCAACGGTTATCACCTTCTTGGCCCCCGCCTCAGCTAACCTCTCGGCCACCCTCTTGACCTGTGCCTCGAAGAGGTGATCCATCCCCAGATCGTGGTAGAGGACTCCATTGTATGGTTCCTCCCTGATGTAAGCGAAATCGACGCCGGAATTCCTGAGGGCTAGAGCTATGCTTCTAAGTATGCCTAGGTACCTCTTCCTCCCCCTCCCTATGAGCCCGATGAGCTTGGCGGAATCCAAGCCGATGGAGAGCATCGACGCATCCAGCCTAATGGCTAGGTCTAGGACACCATGTCCCAGGGATTCCAGCCTCCTCAGCAGATCCGAGAATGCCCTTATCTGGGGGATCATCTGATAGAGGCATCCCGTGTAGAGTACGGTCTCTCCCCTCTCGGGGACTCCCAATCCCCTGGCCCAATCCCCGCAGCTACCTTCCCTGACACCCAGCGGGTTTCCGGCCCTGGCAGCGTTCATCTCGAGCAGCTTCCTCAGAGCCTCCAGGTCCATGTCGCGCCGGGTCACGCCCAGACTAAATAAACTTGACCCTCAGCGCGGGCGGCATCGCCTAACGGTTCAGCGCTTCAACGCATCTGGACGATCGTTCGGACACGCAAAAGGTTAATATTGGACCTGTTAGCCTTCCTTTGAGGTGATGCCATGTCCGAGATCAAGCCCACAGTCACCGTTGATGCCAGGGGTCTGACCTGCCCGGGTCCCCTAACGAACCTCATAAAGGCTTACAGGAAGGCCAACGTGGGTGATGTCATCGAAGTACTGGCCACGGATCCCGGTTTCAAGCCTGATCTCGAGGCCTGGGCCAGGAGGACCGGGAATGAGATAATAAGTGTGAGCGAGGAGGGAGGAACCATAAGGGCATTGATAAGGGTTTCCTCGAAGTGAAAGGTGTCTAGAATGCCCAAAAAGCTCCTGATAGTTGGAGGGGGAGATGGAGGAACCATACTGGCTAACAGGCTGGCCAGGAGAGTTAAGCGCGATGATCTTGAGATAGAGGTGATAGATAAGGAAGAGACGCACTTCTATCAGCCCGGGTTCCTCTTCGTGGCCTTCGGCGAGGCTGATAGGAGGAGCATAAGTAAACAGAGGGCCAGGCTTTACTCCCCGGGGGTCAGGTTCACAAGGGCTGAGGTTAGGAGGATAGATCTGGGCAGGAGGGAGGTGGAGCTGAAGGACGGTGGGAGGAAGTCTTATGACTACCTAGTGATAGCCACCGGATCCGCTCTAAACTATGATGACATACCGGGGTTCAAGGAGGGGGCCAATCACATATGGACATTGGAGGATGCCGAGAGACTCCATCAGGCCCTAAAGAACTTCAAGGGAGGGAGTGTTGTGATCGGCGTGGGCGGGCTCACCTACAAGTGCCCAGTGGCACCATTGGAGATCGCATTCCTGACCGATGAGTTCCTGAGATCCAGGGGACTTAGGGAGAAGAGCGAGATAAAGTTCGTCTCCCCCTTGGAGAGGCCCTACGGCCCTAGGCTCCTGAACAGAGTGATAGTTGAGAGTATGAAGGAGAGGGGAATAGAGCCCGTGACCTTCTTCACGGTGGATAGCATAGATCCTCAGAGGAGGGAGGTCCACTCGCTTGAGGGGGATAGCCTCAAGTACGACATGCTGATACTCTCCCCACCTCACAGGGGGGCGGAGGTCATCCTCAACTCCGGTATAGGAGATGATGAGGGATGGATCCCGGTGGATAGGCACTACCTGAGGATAAGGGATTATGATGACGCCTTCGCCATAGGAGATGCCACAAATCTACCTGTGCCGAAGACCGGGGTCATAGCGCACTTCGAGGCCTCCACCGTGGCGGACAATCTTTACTACGAGCTGAGGGGGATGGAGAGGAGATCAATGTTCGATGGGCAGAGCTTCTGCATAATAGAGATGGGGAGGGAACAGGCCTCGGCTCAGGTTTCGAACTACTACTACACGGAGGCCCCGGGCCTCATACCAACGAGGGTGCTTCACCTGGCGAAGCTCTCGATGAACACGATGTATTGGACCTGCATACTGGGCGGTTACATATGAGGTGATTGGTATGAGTGAGAGCTTGAAGCATTTGGAGGAGATCCTGTCGGATGAGAAGAGGGCTGAGGGACTGAAGACATTTTTGGATAGGATTGATAGCCTCAATCACCTCCTGGACAGGCTCGAGCTCTTCATAGGATCGGGGATGGTGGATGAGCTCCTAGGCATGCTGTTCTCACTCATGGCCCTGGAGAGGGCCTTCATGAAGGAGGAGATGATAGAGGAGCTCGCAGAGCTATCCGGAAGACTGACTTTCTTGATCTCCCCGAGGTGCATGTCCGAGCTGAGGGATGCCCTTGATAGCAAGGAGAGACTCGGCTTGCTGGGCCTCCTAAGGAAGCTCAGGGATCCTGACGTCCAGAGGGGGCTCGCCATAATGATGGATGTCCTCAAGGTGATAGGGAAGTGCAATAAGGAGTGTCAGGCCAGGAGGGAGTAGCCCTAAGAGCTCCTCAGGGCCGCGTCCAGGTCCTCCATCAGGACCTCCGGGTCCTCCAGACCCACGGACAACCTCACCAATTTTTCATCTATCCCCATCCTCTCGACGAGGTCCGGCGGGAGGTTCGAGGCGATTGATGCCCTCGGTATCGTTGCCAGCGACCTGTAGGCACCGAAGCTAGTCGCCGGCCTCACCCTCCTCAGGTTGATCAGGAATCTCCTGGCATCTCCCCTGATCCTGAAGGAGATAACCCCCCCGAAGAGGTTGCCGAAAAGCCTCCTCGCGATCATGTGATCCCTGTGGCTCTCCAGTCCCGGATAAATGACCTCCTCTACCCTCTCATGATCCTGAAGCCACCTAGCTATCATAATCGCATTCTCGGAGTGCCTTCTGACCCTCAACTCGAGTGTGATCAGACCTCTGGAGGTCATGAAGGCCCTCAGCGGATCCATTATGTTTCCCAATCTCCTTCTCCATTCCCAAAGTTCTGAGAGATCATCACCGGAGATGACACCACCGAATACGTCATTGGTCCCAGAGATGTACTTTGTCGTGCTCTGAACTGAGTATTGCGAGAGATGAGCTGGCCTGAGCAATACGGGGGTGGCCAGCGTATTATCCACAGCCAGGGAGGAGTTGGAGTCCCTGCAGATCTCGCTCAGGGCATGCAGATCCGGTACCCTGAGCATCGGGTTGGTTATCGATTCTGTGAGGACCAGGGATCCTTGGGGGATGCTACTCAGCTCATCGGTCCCGCGCAGCTCTACGTCGAATCCCAGTTCCCTCAGACTCAGGGCCAGGCTCACAGTTGCTGAGTAGGAGTCTATATTGACCACTATTCTCCTCCTACGATTCGCAAGGAGTAGTGTTGATATTGCCGCCATCCCGCTGTTGAACGCTAGGCAATCCTTGAATCCGTCAAGCCTGGCTATCTCATGCTCCAGCTCCCTCACGGTCGGGTTCTCCTCCCGCGAGTACTTCAGCTCCTTACCCCTATCCGAGACGCTGGACTCCCCGGACGGTAGAGGATTCTGGAAAGTGGCCGTCATATATATGGGGACCTCTATCGGATGGAAGATCGACATAGGATTGGCCCGGGATCACCGACTTAAAAGTTTAAATAATAAATGATTCCCATTTGAATCATGCTCAGGGATCTGAGCCACATCGCCAAGGAGAGGAGAGCCCTCGGATTGAGCCAGAGGGAGCTCGCGAGGATGGCTGGTGTGAGCCAGTCCCTGATATCTAAGGTTGAAAGGGGTCAGGTGGTTCCGAACTATGAGATAGCCCTGAGGATAATCAGGGCCCTTGAGCTCGCTAGGGAGCTGAAGGGAGTTCCCAAGGTGAGGGATATAATGAGCCATCCAGTTATAAGCGTCTCCCCCAGGGATAGCGTTAAGAGAGCTGTCTCCCTCATGTTGGAGAACGGGATCTCACAGCTTCCCGTGATCTCAGGAGATAGGGTCATCGGATCCGTGACTGAGGAATCCATAATGAACAGAATAGGCTCAATATCAGCCGACACACCCATTGAGGATGTGATGGGAGGCCCGCTCCCCATACTGCCGGCCGACGCGTCCGTGTCCCTGGCCAGGGAGGTGCTCCAATTCTACCCGGCCGTGCTGATCCAAGAGAACGGGAGGGTTATCGGAATAGTGACGAAGTCCGACATCCTCAGGAACCTCGAGAGGATCTGATGCCGGGAAGCAGGAGGTAGGAGTATATGAGGAGGAACTCCGCCATCGAGAAGGCTATGTCGAGTGCCTGATTGTTTGAGAGCCATCTAGTCAGGAAGCCCTCTACCAGGGCGGCATAAAGGAGCAGAATAAGCGAGAGGACCGTCAAGTTCACTGAACCCATGACGACGCTGCTCGCATTGGACCACCTCTCCCCTCCCCTCAGTAACTGCCTGAAGGTCCTCATGGAGATCGATGTGGCCATGAATATGGAGGTGAGCTCAGGTATCCCGTGGGGGAGTATGAGTAGGGCAACCCTGATAGGGTCCTGGAGGGATGTCACGAGCCCCACAAGGATGCCGTTGGTCACCAGCGTCACTAATGGCATGAAGAGGAGGGGCGCAGTGCCCAACGTGACTATCACCACCCTCAGGTTGTTCAGGAATATTAGGGAGGAGAGTGCTAGGGGGTTCAACTCGCCTGGTACGAGATCCCTACCGAAGAACTCCCTTATCAGGCTCTCCATCCACTCGGGCCTCAGATAGTACGCTAGGAGCGATGAGAGCATGAAAAGGATGAAGGACAGCAGGAAGTAGCCCGCTGAGGACCTGAACTCCTTGGGGGCCTCCCTGAGCACGTAGCTGAGCCCGCAAGTCCTCTCAGCTTTACGGGAGAGGAAGGCCCTTATTATCATGGCCCTGCTCCTCAGCACATCCCCAAATCCATCTCCACATAGCTCGGCCGCCCTCTCATAAACCCTTGCGATACCCTCAGCTCCAAGCAGGCTGATCTGAAGTGAGGGATTCAAGATCAGGTAGGTCAGCTTATCTACGAGCTCCTCATCCCCCTGATCCCGGAGGATCTCAGCCACCTGATCCCTCAGGCTGGTCTCAATGCGCATCCCCTTGAGCTCCCTCAAGGAGACCTCTAACTCCGGTAACAGGGCCCTCAGAATGCTCCTCCTCAGCTCCCTGGCCAGCTGTGATTCCCCTTTAGGGAGCTCCACTCTAATGAACTTCTCCGAGACCACTGCCGTCCCGGCGAGGGAATCACCGATTCTCCTCCCTCCCCTCAGGATCAGGAGGGATAGGTAGAGGGTCAGCATATCCGAGAGCCTGAAGAGGTTCCTGATGAAGGACTCCCTCATCGAGACGGCCCTCATCTCGCTCAAGGATATGACCCTGAGACCGAGCGCCCTCTTGCCCACTGTGGTGGACGTGAGGCCCTCCAACAGGGTGAAGTAGAGCACTAGGACGATCGGGATCGTGGAGAGGAGGAGCATAAGACCCATCAAGCTCTCTAGTGAGGTAGTGAGCATTATCGGGATGCTCAAGAGGAGTTGAATCGCTGAAACTATGAGCAGATCTATCAGGTGAGCCAGTATCCTCTCTGAGACGTCCGAGGTCCTCAAACCGATCAGAGGATCGCTCGAGCCATGGGAATGCATCATATAGCACTCACTCGGGATGGAGTGTGATGACGGAAAGATAAAAAATGGGGTGCCTCACCATTAAGCTTATGAGCGGGAGAGCCAAGGTCACGGTCTACTACACGCCCGAGTGCCCCGCAGATGAGCTGCTCAGGGAGCTCAGGGAGGCCCTCTCGGAGGCCGGGATATCTCATGAGATAGAGGAGATCACCCTAGTGAACGATGAGGAGGCGGCTGAGCACAAGATATTGGGCGTGCCAACCGTCAGGATAAATGGAGTTGATGTGGATCCGAACTTCGAGGACAAGGGAGTCTACAGGGCCGCTTGCACCAGGATATACAAGTGGGAGGGGAGGATATACAGCTACCCTCCCAAGGGGATGATAGTGGAGGCCCTCAGGAGGCTGGGGCTCCTCGGTGAGTGAGGAAGCGGACATGAACTTCGAGATCGAGAGGGAGATAGCGAGCTACTTGGAGGGCTCGGAGAAGCTGATGGGGGTCTTCAAGCGCCTGAGGGAGGATCCCAGGATCAAGGGGCTCCTGGACATGTCTAACATAGTGCTGGTTCACAGACTGAAGTACAACGATCACGGCTTAACTCATGCGATGATAACGACTAGGAACTCCCTGAAGATACTCGACATATTGGGGCCTGAGATCGTGGTCACCGAGGACTGGCGCGACTTCGAGGATTCGAAGCTCATAGTCATGGTGGCTAGCTTCCTTCATGACATAGGGAATGCAGTGCACAGGGAGGAGCACGAGCTGCTGAGCGTTACCCTAGCGAGGCCCCTGGTGGAGGAGATCCTCAGGGATTACTACGGTGATCCGGCCAAGGAGGTGAAGATAGCTAGCATGATACTCGAGGCAATCATGTGTCACATGGGGAGATTCGAGCCCACCAGCATAGAGGCGGGCGTGGTGGCCACGGCTGATGGCTGCGACATGGAGAAGGAGAGGGCGAGGATTCCCTTCCAGCTGGGCCGCCATGACATTCACAAGTTCTCGGCACTGGCCGTTGAGGAGGTTAGGATAAGCAGGGGGGAGGAGAAGCCGCTGAGGATCACAGTCGGCATGAGGGATCCAAGCGGGACCTTCCAGGTGGAGGAGATCCTCCTGAAGAAGATAAGGGGTGTCAGGTTCGAGGGGTTCGTTGAGGTCTACGCGGAGATAGCTGGTTTGGAGAGGATAAGGTTCATATAAAAATGGGAAAATTGTTCAAATGAATAGAACTATGGCGTCCTCACTGGCCATTTCCAGGAATGTTGTGGCCCCGACTATGTCGTCGACCTCATCTATCAGCTGCTCCCTCTTCAACCCCATCAGCTCAACCGTGTTGGAGCAAGCGTAAAACTTGACGCCAAGCTCCTTGCACTCCCTTATCATCTCCCTGATGGATGACATGTTTATGGCCTTTATCCTCCTCTTCATCATGCTGGTCGCGAGCGCGGTCATCCCTGGTATCATGCCGAGTATGTTCGGCATGCCGAGCGCGGGGTTGCCCACGGGCGATATCTTCAGCTTGTCAACGGTATCCTTCCTTATTATGTTGAGCCCCCAGAACGTGAAGAAAACACCCACCTCCAGACCCATGGCCGCCCCGACTTGGGCAAGTATCAATGGGGGATAGGCCATGTCAAGGGTACCCTTGCTGGCTATTATCAGGAGCTTCTTCGCCTTGGGCACGGGACCACCCTCGCCAGCATCGAGGCCCTGAATTAAACTTTTATGGCACAGTCGTACAGTATAAGATTTGAAGGTCAAAGGATGCGAGTCAATTTGATCCCGGCTCCATGCATTTGAGCGGGAGCCCTCACCAGTAACTTCTAGCCCTACGGGGTCTCCTCCTAGGGATCACGGGCCTCTCGTAGAGGTAGCTGTTGATGAACCCGGAGATAAGGAGGGCTCCTGAGAGCAGGATCGCCAGGTACTTCCCGGTACCCTCCCCCCACTTGACGTAACCCTGCTCCCCGCCCAAATCCAGCATGAGGGTTGCGGCCCTGGGGGCCTCCGTTGCCAGGAAGGAGAACTCGAAGAGGAGGAAGGAAACGAACACCAGAGCTGCTGCTGCGAAGTAAGCCCTTGAGGATCTCCCCAGCAGGGCATATATTGATATCAGGAAGGCAAGGGATAGAGTGGTCGTGCAGAGCGTTAGGAAGAACCTAGTCAGCCCTATCCTGTGCGCAACTCCAGGTGGAAGCCTTCCCTCCTCGGACAACCACTTGAAGGTTTCGAGAGATAATCCGAGAGAGGAGGTGTTTCCAGATGACCATACGAAAGTGATCGGATTCCCATTGTACTTGAAGAAGCCTCCTACGCCTGGAAGATAGCCCTCCATCCACCACCAAGTCGTCATGAATGTGAGGAGGAACAGCAGGAGTGAGAGGATCCCCACCCAGTTCATCTCAACACCACATGCCTGCGCGTTAAGGCGTAAATAAGGTTGATTTCCCCTCACCCTATGCTGACCCTGGACTCCCTGAGGATAGACCTGGAGAACGCGGAGAAGGTGATAGTGGGGTTCATAAGGGGAATGGTAGCGGGATCTAAGGCGAAAGGTGTTGTTTTAGGCGTTAGCGGAGGGGTTGACTCGACTGTGCTCGCCTATCTATGCGTCAGGGCCCTGGGAAAGGAGAGGGTCCACGGCATGATACTGCCGGACTCGAGGGTGACGCCGAGGAGGGATGTGGATGACTCACTCGAGGTCGTCGAGAGGTTGGGGATCAACTACTGGTATAGGGACATAGCGGATATAGTGGAGAGCTGCGAGAGGTCCGAGTTCTTCATGAAGGATCAAAAGCTGGCTCTTGGGAACTTAAGGGCCAGGATAAGGATGTCCCTGCTCTATTACATTGCCAACTCCAGGAACCTGCTCGTGGCCGGCAGCAGCGACAGGAGCGAGCTTCTGATAGGCTACTTCACCAAGTACGGGGATGGGGCCGCGGACCTCCTGCCCATCGGGGATCTCTACAAGACTCAGGTGAGGTGGTTGGCCGAGAGGCTTGGGGTGCCCGATGGCATCGCCCGGAAACCAAGCAGCCCGGCTCTCTGGGAGGGTCAGACCGCTGAGGGAGAGATAGGCATGCCTTATGAGAGGGTAGATCTGATACTTCATGCCATATTCGACCTTAAGATGGATCCAGATGATCTCAGGGAGCACTTCGGGTCTGATGTTGACAGGGTCCTTGAGATGCACTCGAGGAGCGCCCATAAAAGGACGATGCCCCCGATAGCTAGGGTAAGAGTTTGAGGCTGGAGGAGATAGCCGAGAGCGTAAGGAAGTGCCGGAAGTGCCCCTTACATGCGAGCAGGAAGAATGCGGTGCCAGGGGAGGGAAATGAGAGAGCAAGGATCATGTTCGTTGGCGAGGCCCCAGGAAGGAGCGAGGATGAGGTGGGAAGACCATTCGTAGGCGCTGCCGGGAGGCTACTAGAGGAGCTGCTCACTTCTATAGGGCTCAGGAGGCAGGAGGTCTTCATAACCAACGTGGTGAAGTGCAGACCGCCAAACAACAGGGATCCAAGGCAGGAGGAGATAGAGGCCTGCCTCCCCTACCTCATCGAGCAGGTCTCAGCGGTGGATCCCGAGATCTTAGTTGCGCTCGGAAGGCACAGCGCGGGCGTCCTCCTGGGGAGGGTGGGGGGAGTATCCATAATGAGGGTGAGGGGAAGGGTCCATGAGGTCGAGGTCTTCGGGAGGCCCAGGAAGGTGATGCCAACATTGCATCCCGCAGCGGCCCTCTACAACCCCGGACTCAGATCGCTACTCGAGGAGGACTTCGAGAAGCTGAGAGGGCTGATCAAAAGCAGGATCTCCGGGCTAGAGGACTGGATCTGAGCTTTCAATCCTGGGGAGGGCCTGTCTCGGTCGCCGATGCCGATCCATCCCATGTTTTCAAATATTTCATCGATTTCAGGGGTAAGAGATTTATTGGCTCCCGCTGCAGGAGCTTCATGCGTGATCCCGGGGAGTTAGCCGGATTGATCGATGAGGGGAGAATAAGCAAGCTGGAGCTGGAGTACGTGGATATACTGGGATATCTGAGGAGCACCCTCATGTCCGCCCAGAAGTTCTTGCAATCTGGATCCGGATCCTTCGATGCCAGCAGCGTGAAGATGTCTGAGATACACAGGAGCGATGCCACACTGATCCCAGACCTCTCGACCTCCATCCTTATCGGGGACACCTGCAGGATCCTCTGCGAGATATGGGAGGACATGGGGAGCAGGAGATCGAGCATGGATCCCAGGTTCGTGGCTGAGAGGGCGGAGAGCTTCCTCGCTGCAGAAGGGTACAGAGGATATGTGGGTGCCGAGATAGAGTTCTTCGTCCTCAGGGAGGACCTGAGACCTGTATCCCCGCCCTGGTCGGAGGGGAGGGTCAGCTACATGGCGGCGCCGCCCCTGGACCCCCTGAGGGATCTGGAGATCGACTTGATGAGGGAGCTAGCGGACATCAAGCTCAAGCCCGAGGTGATGCATCATGAGGTCTCAAGCGGACAGTTGGAGGTCTCTCTGGCTGCGGATTGTCTGCTCAGGTCGGCTGATTCCGTGGTGAGGGCCAAGAGGGCCATAAGGGAGGTCTCAATGAGGAGGGGTCTCATAGCCACTTTCATGCCGAAACCCCTCCCCAGGACGAACGGTAGCGGTATGCACTTCCACATAAGCCTCTGGGACTCCAAGGGTGAGAGGAACCTTTTTTACGACGAGGATGATGATTACGCTGAGATAAGCCAGCTGGCAAGGTATTTCATAGGCGGTGTTCTGGAGCACATACGCTCGCTCGCTGCACTGGTGGCGCCCACGGTTAACAGCTACAGGAGACTGGTTCCCGGTTTCGAGGCCCCGGTTTACGCGAGCTGGGGGAGGGCCAACAGGAGCGCGGCTATAAGGGTTCCCATCTACAGGAGGGGGGTCAGCAGGTCGAAGAGGATAGAGTTCAGGGTTCCGGATCCGAGCTGCAATCCCTACTTAGCTTTCTCAGCTGTCTTCCTGGCCGGGCTTGATGGTGTGAGGAGGAAGGTGGATCCAGGTGATCCGGCTGACTTCAACGTTTACGAGAGCAAAATTGATTCCAAGAGACTTCCTAGAAGCCTCCAAGAGGCTCTTGATGAGCTTGAAAGCGATAATTCTTATCTTAGGCCGGCTGTAGACAGCGAGCTGCTGGACAGGTACTTAGAGCTCAAGAGGAAGGAAGCGCTCGAGCTGAGCGAGTGGCCCAGCGAGTTCGAGTACAGGGCGTACCTGATGGTCTAGGGGTTCAGCTTACATAGGGATTAGTAATCCTATGTAAGCCTTGGGATTCATCAGGCTCAGCCACCCTCTTGAGTTCATAGGGGGCATATCATTGCCCTTATCCCCATTCGTGGTAACCCCTCCCAGAGTCTTCATTAATGCAACTCTCCGCCTTTTCATCGACCTTAATAAAGGTCTCAAAACCAAGCGGAAGAATTTGCTCGGACTCTGTGGAAAACCACACATTTTAAGATATATATTTATTGCTCCATTCAGCTGTCTATCTAGTTTCTATTCCACATTTTGTACACCTAACTACCCGTCCCTTTCGGAGCTTTATCATTCTTCCTCCACACATGGGACAGGTAGAAGAAGTATACCTAGGATTCACTAGTTTTACTTCAGATTTATAGCTCATGCATCGAACTATTTGCTTCCAATTTTGTTTATTAATATCTCTATTATGCTTCTTAGAACGATTGTACATGCTGTCCTTATTAAGGTCTTCAAAGCCATGAATTGCGTTTGGAAACTCATTAGTCAATTCTTTAGTTAATTTATGTACAAAATCCTTTGCTCTATTCTTTTCCCTTTCTCCATGTTTTGCAACTACAAGTTCAACTGAACGCTTCTTACTTGCTATACTCTGTGCTTTCCTTCTCTTTATCTCATGTACTCTATGAACATGATATAATCTACTCAAATCGATTTTCACCCATCCGTACTTCAGTGAAAAACCATTAAGGCTATACATATTCAAGTCCCAACCTATGTATTCGAATTTCTTCCTCTCCTTTAAAGGCACTCTAAAAGTTATGAGTAACTCGCCTTCCTTCAGTATCAGCTCTCCTAAATAATATCCTTCAACTCTATTCTTAAACCATGCCTTTGTCAAATCAAATTCTAGATAAAGCTCTCCCGGCTTAATTGTTATCCTGATCCTTCCATCTTTATACCTATAGAGAGTTTCTTTAACTCTTACAAAAAGTTTTCTCACAATTGGTTTTCTCTCCTTCTTCCTTTAATATAATTTCTTCTCCAAGACTCCAAAATAGAGTAAGCAACTTTTATTGAAGAATCAACATAATGAGAAGCATAGCTCCAGTCTTCTAGCAGTGAATTTCTTAACTCTTTCTTAAATTCTTTTCCAGCTGGTAATCTTGGCAGCCATCTTCTATTTTTCTTAGTCCATGTAATGTTATTCCAAATTATGTCTATTGCTTTCTGCAGTAAAGAGTTGTAACTAAGTAAGAATTCTTTAACGTCATAGTTGTGCTTAATTTTATAGCTAATTATCTTGTAAGAGCCGTTTTGCACCTTCAACCACCTTCCTATACTTATGGCTCCTCATGCCATAGAGCTTACCAGCGAAATGAGAGATAATCGTTATTAAATCCTCTACTAATTCTTCTTGTGGTGCCTTCTCTTCTTGATTTATTATAATAATTTCAGTACCATAGCTCTGGAAGAACTGCTGAAGTATCTTAAAACCAAACCTTGTCAACCTATCTTGATAAGCTATAATAACTTTTGAAACCTCTCTATTCATCACAATTTTGAGGAGTTTTTGAAAGCCCTTTCTATCCTCTTTCAAACCACTACCAATGTCCTTAAGGATTTCAATGCTCCATCCATGTTCTTTCGCATACTGGCTTATCATCTCAATTTGTCTCTCTAAGTCATCCCTCTGGGTATAAGATGACAC
>MAIU01000011.1 GCA_003344655.1 Candidatus Korarchaeota archaeon NZ13-K | reverse complement strand
GTTATTCTTCCCCTTATTCTCTATGTCCAAGAAGACGATCCGCCCGACCTCAGAGGTGTTCCTAACGTGAGGTCCTCCGTCGGCCTGCAAATCTATTCCCTCTATCTCAACTATTCTGAGCCTCTCCACTTCAGGGGGAAGGGATTTCGCCAGCTTCACTATGCCAGGTATCCTCATCGCCTCCTCCCTGTTCAAGTAGTATATCTTCACCGGCCTTCCCTCAGCCAGGAGCCTGTTCGTCTCGTCTATAGCCTCCTCAACGAGCTCTCTATCGGGCCTTTCCAAGTTCACGTCAACCCTGCTCCTCTCATATCCCACCTTGTTCCCTGTGACCAGCACGCCGTGCCTCCTGTTCATCACCGCTATCAGTGCGTGCAGGGCGGTGTGCATCCTCATCACCCTGTACCTCCTCTCCCAGTCGAGCACCCCCTTGACCAAGTCCCCCTGCCTGAGCTCATGCTCTGCCAGGCTGTGCCAGACGAGATCCCCCTCCTTGCTCACCTCAATCACCTCAAACTCATTCTCGCCCTTGATGAGCTTTCCGGTATCACTCGGAAGACCCCCGCCCGTCGGATAGAATGCGGTCCTGTTCAGCAGCACCCTGTTACCGTTGACGGAGAGGACCTCGGCCTCGAACTCCCTGAGGTAGCAATCGTCCATGTAAAGCAGCTCCGTTCCCAAAGCGAGCACCCCATCACCACCTGAGGGAACCTTATTTTAACTTTCCCCGAGGGGGAAGTGGTATCGAAAGCTATTTTAATCCGCAGTGAGGTGGGTGACCCAATGAGGCCCAAAGTTCAGCTGCTCCTGATGATCCTGGTGTTGTTCGCAAGTCCATATATCGTCTCATCCCAGTCCAGCTGGGACCTATCGATACTGAGGGTCACCGTCTTCCCTCCCGACGCGGAGGTTCAGCAGGGGCAACCACTCCTCCTAACCATATACGTTGGGAACAACGAACAATCTCAGTTCTCAGGCACGATCACGGTGAGCCTCTACGTGGACGGCTTCATATTCTCAAAGGAGAACTGGCTGATCGGGAACATTTCCATGGGCTCCGTCCCGATACCATCAGGAGGTTACAGGACGATAGTGACGAGCTTGGACACATCGAAGCTGACCTTGGGCGTCCATGAGCTGACGATAGAGCTGGCCCCCAAGGAGTATGTAGATCCGAGGATGAGCGACAACAGATATTCCTTGAACTTCATCGTCGTCCCCCTGGTGAACCCCTTCATAGAGATGAGGGGCGAGCTCGTTCAGGGCGAGGAGTGCGATATCTCCGTCCACGTGCCCAACCCGAGGAGCGAGCCCTTCGAGAGGGTCAGGGTCAGGCTAATCATCAACGGGAGCGATGTTGGGATCAAGGAGATATACGTTCCACCCAAATCGATCTCGGAGGTCAAGTTTTACTACAAACCGATGACGGTGGGAGAGCTTCGGGTGGAGGCCCTGCTGATGAAGGACGATCAGCTGCTCAACAGGGCGGTGAGCGACGCGGTGGTGAGACCCTCGTGCGATTTGGAGGTGGCCGGGATTCAGATCGGTGAAAGGATCTTCGTCGGAGAGCCGATCTCCGGGAAGCTGAGGATCCAAAACAAGGGGCTCTCAGGTACCGGGGTGAACATCACGATCTCTCTGGATGGGAATGCTTCCGAGAGGAAGGTGCTGGATCTCCTGGGGCCGGGAAATGAGACGGATTTGGATTTCGCCCTGGGGGTGAAGCCGCTGAGCGTTGGGACCCACGTCATCACGGTGAGAGCAGATCCGCTGGATGCCGTTGATCTAAATCCCGCTGATAACGAGCTCTCCATCAGTTTCAGGGTGATGCCTGTTCCCGTTTCGCTCTCATCCAGGGTCAGGGGTGGGGATGTTGAGCTCAACCTGACAAACCTGGGTGACGTGATAGCGGATCTCGAGCTCTCGGTGGTGAGGAACGGGAGTGAGGTCAGGAGAATGAACCTGACCTTGGAGGCTGGAGGGAGCATGCCGGTTCTGATAAGGGGACTTGAACCCGGAAATTACACAATAGTTGTTTACAGCCATGGTAGTGCCGTCGCATCGACGGAGGTGAGCCTGGAGGGGAGAGGAATCCCTTTGAGTGAGCTCTCCCCCCTCTGGTTGATCGCGGTGGTTCCCATAGTGGGTGCCCTGGTCTACTACCTCATCCACGTGAGGGGCAGGAGGAAGAGGTGGCCCTCGTGATCGCTGAACGACATGGTGGCATCTCGCGATCCATGAGGGTGGGCCCCGCCCAGCGAGATGATCTGAGGGATTCGCGAAACATTCAGCTAAATTTGAAGGATTATCGGGAAATTTAATCCCGCAGCGAGTGAGTGATCGATGATCCCGCGAGTCCTCATGCTGGCCCTCCTGTCTCTGGCGATCATCCCAATAATAGCGGCTGAGGCCCAGAACCCGTTCTCCTGGATGGAGGATTCCATAAAGGGGCTCACGGATGCGGTGATAGAGCTGCTAAACATGCTGAGGTCCTCCGCGCTCACAATAGGGAGGATCCTGGCGGGGACCCTGATAGCGCTGGGGATCGTGCTCTGGGGGAGCGATATATTCAGCTACAAGGGAAGGAGACTAGTGCTGACAGGGATAATTCTGATCATAGTCATGGAGATGCTGGCATGAATGCCTCGCCACCGTTATCCGATGCTGGAAGCGATTCTAGCCAGCTGCATCGATGCACCTGATCTCACGGGAGAGTCGGAGAGCTCCGCCCCGTAAAGGTTATCTTGGCCGGCTAACTCAATTCGCGAGGCCACCATGAGGAGAGTAGGCTTCGTGCAGACGAATCCGGAATTTGGTATTGTTGAGAGGAACGTGAGAAGGGCGATAGAGCTGGCCTCAAAGGTTGAAGCGGATCTCCTTGTCTTCCCGGAGCTGTTCAACACGGGCTATCTCTTCCTCTCCAGGGAGGAGGTCCTGAGGCTCTCCGAGGGGCCTGATGGCTTCACCGTGAGGAGCATGAGTCGCTTCGCGGCGGAGCATTCAACGGCTGTAGTCGCCGGTTTCGCCGAGAGGGAGGGGGATAGGGTCTACAACTCGGCAGTTGCCATAGATGAGAACGGGGACTTGAGGGGTGTCTACAGGAAGACCCACCTCTTCTTCGAGGAGAAGCTTCTCTTCGACCCCGGCGATACGGGCTTCAGGGTTTTTGAGCTTGCCGGCATGAGGGTTGGCATCATGATATGCTTCGACTGGATCTTCCCAGAATCAGCTAGGACCCTGGCCCTATCGGGGGCTCAGGTCATAGCGCACCCATCGTGCCTCGTGATGCCCTACGCACCCAAGGCGGATCCCGTGAGAGCCCTCGAGAACAGGGTTTTCGTGGTGCTGGCCGACAGGAGCGGTTCCGAGGAGAGGGGAGGTAAGAGGCTTAGGTACTACGGCATGAGCTTGATAGCGGATCCGAGGATGAACGTGCTGGCTCAGGCCCCTGAGGAGGGGGAGCACGTGGCGGTGGTGGAGATAGACCCAAAGCTGGCCGATGACAAGAGGATCAATGAGCTCAACGACATATTCTTGGATAGGAGGCCTGAGTTCTATGGGAAGGTCTGCTAGGCTGCTCCTGGCCATCGCAATAATACTTCTGCTCCCCATCCCCGCTTCCCTCGCGGAATCCGTAACCCTTCAAGCCACGGTGGATTGCTACATCACGAGCTGGGCTCCGGGCTCTAGCTTCCACGGTGAGGTGTTGAAGGTCCTCAGGCTCAGGGCCGGTGATAGCTACAATGAGTCGAGGGCCATCATGGGCTTCGATCTCATCGGACTCATGAGCGTGCCCAAGGGCTCAAAGGTGGAGGAGGCCAGCTTGGTGCTGAGGGTGGTCAACCACTCAGGCGTGAGGGTGGAGGTCTGGGAGCTCGCCAGGGAGCCGGACATACTCTCTGTGAGCTGGTTGGCAGCCAGCAGGTATGAGAGCTGGCTGACTCCCGGAGGAGACCTTCTCAGAAAGGTCGGTGAGGCTAAAACTGTATCTGGTGAGCTCAGGATAGACATGAAGGACTACTTCCAAGCTCTGGTGAATGGGGAGATCAACTCGACCGGCTGGTTCATCGTCAAGGTGGCTGAGGGTGATGAGGGCTACCTGCACTTCTACTCGGAGCTGTCCGCCAGCAAGCCCAGGATCGAGCTGAGCTATGAGCCAGCATCTCTTGAGCTGAGGCTCGATTCGAGCGATGTGAAGGTATCTCAGGGGGGGTCATCCGTCCTGAAAGTCTACGTCAACGGGTACCTCGGGTCAGCCGTGTCCCTGAGGGTTCAGGCCCCTGATTTCCTCAACTACACGCTCTCCCCTGAGGGGGGATATCCCTCCTTCGTGAGCACCCTCAACCTGAGCGTGCCCGAGTACGCACCGGGAGGCACGTACACATTGACGATCTCAGCCATGGGACTCATAAGCAGGAACGTTACCCTTAGGTTGACCGTTCTGGAGAGGAAGGGATTCGCTGTGATTGGCCCGAGCGAGGCCGATCTGAGGGGAGGATTCACCGAGGTCTTGAAGCTTAAGTTGGTACCGACCGGGAACTTCAGCGGCGAGGTGACGGCCTCCTTGCTCGAGGCACCGGACTGGCTGAATGTGGAACTGAACCCCCCGAAGGGGAGGCCTCCCTTCAACATCAGCGTGATCATGAGACCCCTGCCAGAGGTGAGCGCATCCGGAAGAGTCAGGATCCTGCTCAGGGGAGGGCAGGTGAGCAAGATGCACGAGATAACTCTCAGCGTCAGGGCCAGGAGGGTGGCGATATACAGCAACGAGATAGACTGGAGCCTCTCCAGAGAACTCATAAGATCCTATTCCAATGCCTCCGGGCTGATGGTCTTCAGGATAAGCAACAGCAGCCTCTTCTCAGACTACGACCTCGTCATAGTGCTCGGGGGTCACAGGGCCCCGACGGACAGGTACATGCCGATGAACGTGGCCTCCAAAATGCTGAATGAGACGGAAAAGGGCTTGCTGGAGAAGGGGAATGGATTAGTGAGTGTCAAGAGCGAAGGATCTACCTTCATAGTGATCGTGGCAGGGAAGACGAGAAGGGAGACATCAAGGCTCCTCCCCTCGGATCTGGATGCAGATGGAACTCCCCTGATAGCTGAGATCATCTCTGGAGACCCGAGAGATGTGGCTGGACTCTACAAACCGTGAGCATCTCACCCATCAGCTTTTTAATGATGTCTACCTCACGCTTTATGCCCCTCAGGTTACCCAAGCCCGGGCTGAGGAACATAGACGGGCACCTCCTCTACTTGGAGCATGCTGGGCCGCACATGGCGACCCTTCAGGTGGTCAACGAGATCATCTCCTCCGAATTCACCCCGGCCGGGCAACTCGTTGAGACCTTGGATCTGGAGCTTTTCGGTAAGTCCCTCTTCATAGAGCACATAATAATGCTCTCGCTCTACGACGAGTTCATCTACCACGAGTCCCTTGTTCACCCCGCCCTCCTCTCCCTGGAGAGGCCGGAGAGGGTGCTGATAATAGGGGGAGGGGATGGGGGAGCCCTGAGGGAGGTCCTGAAGCATCCCGTCGAGGAGGTGACGATGGTAGAGCTTGACAGATCTGTCATCGAGACGATCAGGAGGAACCTCCCGGAGGTTCCAGGGGACTCCTTCGAGGATGGTAGGCTCAAGCTCGTGATAGGGGACGGAAGGAAGTATGTGGAGAGCTGTGAGGAGAGGTACGATGCTGTGATACTGGACGTGACCGATCCCTACGGTCAGGCCGTGAGGCTCTACACGAAGGAGTTCTACGAGATGGTAAGAAGGCTGATAAGGGATGGGGGCCTCATGGTGACGCACAGCGAGGGTGTTCACGTGAACAGGCTGACTTTTCAGAGGATATACAGGGCCGTGAGGGAGGTCTTCAGGAAGCATGCTGTGGCCAAGGCCTACGTGCCATCCTTCACGGACGAGTGGTCCTTCTCCTTCGGATCGGACTGCATGGTGCCTCCGGAGCTGGACAGGGTGACCCTGGAGAGGAGGTTCGAGGAGAGGCTGAAGGGGAGGACGAGATTCTACCTCCCAGAGGTGCACTATGCGTTATTCAGCCTCCCCGCTTATCTGAAGGAGGCGTTGGAGGAGGAAGTGCCTCCCAGTACGGACGAAAATCCTGCTGAGATATATGAGGAGTGATCAAGTGCCATAAAGGGCTCCATAAGCCTCCTTGGGGTCGATCCTATCCAGCCACCTCCTCATCCTCCTCCTCAGCCTCCTGAAGTCCCTCGATCCCAGCTCCTTCAGGAACTCCCTGAGGCAATCCTCGAAGTATGGGTTCTGAGTGATCAATTCCTGGCTGAGATCCTCCGATTGTGTCAGGGTGGCCGCGGCCACCCTCAGGAACCAGGACGTGGTGGTGGTGCTGGCCGAGCTGAGCAGATCTGCGTAGCCGTCCGATGAGGAGAGGAAAGCGTTAGTGATCAGGTGCACCAATCCGAGCCAGGCCATGGCCCTATCGTGCTCCTCCAAGCTCATGGGGATCAGCTCAAATGGGAAGAGGGAAGATAGGTAGGAGAGCTCAGCCCCGATGTCCCTGACCTCCACGACGGCAGCCTTACCGCGGCTCAAGTCCCTCAGGCCAGGCCCGAAGAGGGGGTGAAATGATATCCCGAGGATACCCCGGGGCCCCAGCCTCCTCATGGAGGGCATCACGGGGCTCTTAACGGAGCTTATCTCCATGATTGTGCTGCCTCTCCTCATCTCCTCACCCAAGATCTCTACGATGAGCGCTGTTTTTGATATAGGGACGCAAACTAAGGCGGAATCGAACTTCCCCAGGTTCCTCAGCTCCAGCTGATGCTTGACGTTCAGCTTACTGCAGAGCTCCTCAGCCTTAGTCCGATCCACGTCGTGAACGTAAACTTCATGCCTCTCGCTCAGGTATCTGGAGAAGAGGGAGCCCATGGCCCCGGCTCCCACTATCAGGATCTCCAAGAGAGAAGGGCCTCCTTGAGGAGTCTTAATCCTTGATCGGCGCCCTCGCTAGCGAATGTTATCCTTATCCACTCCTTGAAAGGTCCGAAACCCGACCCTGGAGCTATGGCTATCCCCCTCTCCTCGAGGATGCGTGAGGCGAACTCCATCGAGTCGAAACCATCTATTTGAACCCTTGGGAATATGTAGAGCCCTCCCTGAGGCTCCTTGTACTCCAGGGGAGCTCCTGAGAGATCGGTCAGCGCCCTCCTCAGGTAGCCCCTGAGCAGCTCCCTGACCTCGCTCACCCACCCCTCGCCCCTCTCGAGGGCCGAGGCCGACGCCTCCTGTATGAACTCGGGGACGTTGCTTATGGTCAGGCTCATGTACTTGGAGAGCGCAGATATCATGCTCTCGCTCGCTTTTATGTAGCCCACCCTGAAGCCCGTCATCCCGAATGCCTTTGACATTGTGTTCACGCTCAAAGTCCTCTCGTATACCTTCGAGGGAGGGACCCTGTCCACGAGCGATATCTCAGCGTATGCGTCATCGCTTATAAGCAGAGCATCGTTCTCGTTGAGGAAGTCGGCCAGCTCCTCCAATTCTCTCCTGCTCCAGACCCTCCCATCCGGGTTGTTCGGGGAGCAGACCAGGAAGGCCCCGATCCCCTTCATCTTCCAGAGCTCATCCAAGGAGGTCACTTGGATGAACTCAAGTCCCAGGTTGGATGCCATCCCCTTGTAAGCCGGCCAGGCCGGTATCATCACGCCCAGCCTGTCCCCGGGCCTAAGGAAGCAAGCTAGGATCGAGTAGATCGCAAACTTCGATCCAGGGGTCACTATGATGTTCTCGGGTCCGCTATCGACTCCATCCCTCTTACTGATCCAATCACTGGCAGCTCTCCTGAACCTTTCTGAGCCCGTCGAGGTGCCGTACCTGGTCCTCCCCTCCCCTATGGCCCTCAGCATCTCATCCAAGACCCAAGGGGGGAAGGACCAGGGAGGCTCCCCCACCTCCAGGTGATATATCCTGACCCCCCTCCTCTCCAGCTGCTTGGCCCTCCTGAAGACCTCGAGATGGGGACCGGCATCCCCCTCCTCTGGGATCTGGGCCCTTATGGAGGCGCTTATTATGAATCTGAAGAGTCTACTGCAGCTCCAATCGTCCAGCCCCCTCTCCCTGCACCTCTCCCTCACATCCCTCCAGAGCTCCCTCTCGACCTCCGAGTCCCTCACCGGAACACCGGATTCCCTCTTCAACCTACCTATCTCCTCGACGAGCCTCATCCTTTCCGAGTAGAGATCCACCAGCTTGAGGGTGAGCTCCCTTATCCTACCCCTCAGATCCTCCATAGGATCACCTCAGGACCTTCGGTATGAGGCCCTGCCTCATGGCGTGATCGGCCAGTGTGAAAGCGAGCATGCTCTCAACCACGACCACGGCCCTGGGGACTATGCAGGGATCGTGCCTGCCTTTAACCTTTATCTTCACATCCCTCAGCAGTTCAAGATCGACGGAGTCCTGGGGCTTGGCTATGGAGGGAGTGGGTTTGAAGGCCACCCTGAGGATCAAGGGTTCGCCCGTCGTCATGCCGCCTATGGCTCCTCCATGATCGTTCTTCACGTACCTCACTCTACCATCGATGATCCTCATGGGATCGTTATGCTCAGATCCCCTCATCGCTGCGGCCCTGAAACCCGATCCGAACTCGACCCCCTTAACGCCGGGGATCGAGAACATGGCCTTAGCTATGTCTCCCTCTATCGTATCGAAGATAGGCTCGCCCAAGCCCTGGGGGACGTTCAGAGCGACGGCCTCAACGATGCCCCCGACGCTGTCCCCATCCCTCATGGCCTCCTCGATTGCCCTGGCCATCCTCTCGTAGCTCTCCTCATTCGGGGCCCTCACCGGGTTGAGGTACCTGTAAACCTTCGCATCCTCTATCGTGAAATCCCTGGCCCTCTCCCCTCCTATCTCCAGCGAGTATGCCACGATCTCCACGTTCAGCCTCTCCAGGATCTTCATCGCAACGGCCCCTCCCATGCACATCGAGACGGTTATCCTCCCGGAGAACCTTCCACCCCCCCTGTGATCGTTGAACCCCCCGTACTTCACCGAGGCTATGTGGTCCGCGTGGCCCGGCCGGGGGAATCTCCTGAACTCCTCATAATGGGATGAGTCCACGTCCAAGTTCCTGACCACCATGCAGATGGGCGCTCCCGTCGTGTATCCCCTGAAGACACCGCTCAGGATCTCGACCCTGTCCTCCTCAGCCCTCTGACTCGAGAGGTGCGAAAGACCGGGCTTCCTCAGATCCAAGACCCTCTGCACATCCTCCTCACTCAGCCTGAGCCCCGCTGGAACCCCCTCGATCACCGCGCCTATCACTTTCCCGTGGCTCTCCCCGAAGGACACGAGCCTAAGCTCCCTGCCTAGGACGTCTCCCCCCACCGTAGCACCCTATGGGTTGAAGGGCCTTATCCTGAGGAAGTCTACCTCCGACCTCCCTAGATAAAGTGAGACTCTAGCGCCCACCGTAGGCGAGGGCGTGTGGAAGGTGAAGGAGTAGGTTAACACCTCCCCAGGCCTCACTGGGCCCAGATCGATGGAGGCAAGCTGCGCGCTCTCCGTCACCCTCACCCCGGCCAGCTCGCCCAAGCGGACCAGTCTCGCATCGATTCCCCCAACCTCAACCCTGCTCCCAGCATATATCTGGGATTCCAGCCTCAAACCTTCCGCCACCCGATCGCCGACGTTCTTGACCTTCACGACGAGAGTTATCAGGTTACCCGAGTCCACCTTCCTGGAGGTGAATAGGTAGTCGTAGATTAGGGGCACGGGTGCGTTCTCATCGCTCACCAGGAATATCGGGAACTCTGAGTAGGGCCATCCTATGCTCTCCGCTATCAGGAGAAGATTGGGAAGCTCTCCAGGTCTTAGGAATCCGGTGCTCTCCAGGTAAAAGAAGCTCCTGTTCCCCAACCTCAGCTCCAGGGCAAGTGGAACCTCCCCGCGAATCACCTTATCCCTGAGGTCCGCTAGGTCGACCAGCGCCACCCTCACACCGCTCACATTCTCAATGCTCACCCTAACCCTGGGGAACCTCACCCACTCGGGGGGCATCTCAACAGCCACCGCGGCATGCGTTGGCATTATGAGGAGCATGGAGTTGAAACCCGATTCCCTGAGGAGGGATACGAGGAGCATGGAGAGGTCCTCGCAGTCTCCCCCGCCCTCAATCAGCGTTTCCACGGGATAGCTTGGATGGTCCCCGGTGGGGGAGTACTCGTTCGCCAGGGAGTACTTGAGGTGCTGCACGAAGGATGCGATGAACCAGACTCTATCGTAGCCCTCTATCCCATCCCTGCTCGCGATCTCAGCGAGCTCGCCAGCAAGCCTCCTGAGCAGCTCATCGTCGTGTGGAGTCCTTACCATCAGGTACCAAGTGAATATTGGGGAATCATTCCCGGGCTTGAACTCCACGACCCTCATCCTAGGCTTCACCCTATAGAAGTCAGCGAGAATCTCAGGGATCTCAATGGACAACCTGTAATCCTTCCCTGATACTGGTGGGAATCTCCAATGGAAGTCTCTTTTCTCCACAGAACCCTCTTGGGATATCCTGAGCCCGCTATCCTGTGATAAGATGAAGTCCAGCACCCCGCTCCTCAGGAGGATTTCCGTCGCCTTGAGAGTCTCCCTCCTGGTGTTTCCGGCGATGAAGATGAGCGTTTTATTCCCCTCGGTCGTTACATGGAACGTCCAGTACCCCTTATGGTTCATCAAGAGGATCCTCTCGCCCTCCGGCATGTACCTCCTCGCGAGCTGGCCAACTATGCGGGCCTTAGGGCCTCCCAAGATTATCTGAAAGCGGAAGCCCGGTAGCGGGGAGCTGGAGACCTCATAGAGGAATCCTCTCTCATCCAGCCAGGATTTTAGGAGTTTTGTGGAGTTAAAATCGTCATCATTGGACACTATGAGGACCTTCGTCTCACCGACGGCCCCCGCATCATTTGCTAGAGCGCCCAGCAGCATGAGGAGCAGAGCCGCGTGAATTAGGATATCTCTCCGCATCTGAGAAGTTGGAATTACTCAATAAAAAGATTTTGAGGGTATTGTGATAGATCGATGCTGCCGCGACGGCAGCCCTCAGGGACCGTAGCTCCTCAGCACGTCCTCCTCCGGTGGGGGAGATGAGATGAGTCCCTTCTCCATCAGGATCCTGGCGGATTCCCTAGCGTTCCTGATTATGTTGACGGCCCTCTCATAGAGCTCCTCCCTGCTCAGGATCCTCCTCGCCACCCCCTGTTTTATCGACTGCTCAGCCGCGGCAACGGCCTCTATCGGGTAAACCTCCCAGTCGTCCATCGTCGGTAGGATGTAATCCTCCCTCAAGCCCTTCTCCTCCGCGAACTTGGCCAGGGCGTCTCCAGCAGCTACGCACATCTCATCCGTAACGGTCCTCGCTCTCACATCCAAAACTCCCCTGAATATCGCCGGGAAGGAGAGGCTGTTGTTCACTTGATTCGGGAAGTCGCTCCTACCGGTGGCCACTATCTTGGCTCCCGCCTCCTTAGCCTCCCAGGGCCATATCTCCGGTATTGGGTTGGCGCAGGCGAACACGATGGGATCATCGTTCATCAGCTTTATCCACTCCGGCTTTATCACGCCCGGTCCCGGCTTGCTAGCCCCCACAACGGCATCAGCTCCCTTGAATGCCTCCTCTATTGTCTTATTGTTCTCCTTGTTCGTCTTCATGGCGAGGTCGTACTTCCATCTGTCCTCCACCTTCATCTTCTCGATATCCGGTCTATCCCTGTAGAGCGGACCCACGGTGTCTATGAGCACCAGATTGCCGGGAGGAACACCAGCGGTTATCAGCACTATGGCGGTCCTCACGTTAGCTGCGCCCGCTCCGTAGAGCACTATCTTGGAGTCCTTCATGTTCTTTCCTACCAGCTTGAAGGCGTTAACGAGCCCCGCGTAGGTCACCGTAGCGGTTCCCTGCTGATCATCATGCCAAACTGGTATCTGAAGTCTCTTCCTGGCCTCCTCGAGCACGTAGTAGCACTTGGGCTTCTCTATATCCTCTAGGTTGATCCCACCGAAGTTGGGCTCTATCCACTCCAGCAGCTTCAGCATATCATCCGGGTCGTGGGCCCTGACCACGAGGGGGAAGGCGTCCACGCCACCCAGGTACTTGAAGAGGAGAGCCTTACCCTCCATGACGGGAAGACCCGCCTCGGGCCCTATGTTACCCAATCCCAAGACCCTAGTGCCATCGCTCACAACCGCCACGTAATTCCACCTATTGGTGAGGAAGAAGGACTTATCGGGATCATTCTTTATCTCCTTGCAAGCGGCGGCCACGCCCGGGGTGTACCATATGGAGAAGTCATCCATAGTCCTTATCGCGCATTTAGGCATCACCTGAACCTTTCCCTCATAAAACTGATGATAGGGGACGGCCAGCTTGGATGGCTTCTCCGCCTTCTTGAGGAGCTCCTCAACAGTGGGCTTGTGCTCCGGCATAGGTATCGCCACATTTTTAACATTAGAAGAAAATTAAATAGTTTACTATCAAAAACGGCCATGTTGATATGGCAAATTGACGAATTTTCATGTTGTATTTGGTAATATCTCCAATAAGAATCTCATTTTAAGATGATTGTGTTAAGGAATTGTTTGTATCGTCGATGGCCTTCTCATGAGAGCTCGTCCAACTAAGAGGATCCCAGGGGGGAATTACCTCCATCGAACGAGAGGCTATAGTATTTAAACGGCGTCTCACTCAGGATATATTTTTATAAAATTGACGTAAATTTTAAATTTAATTTCCTATATAGGAACTTTTTGTGAAAATAACTACGGATTCTGGCGACATTCATTGAGGCACGAATATTCAAAAAGATAGAGGATAAGGAACGCGCGGGAACCGGTGGGATGAACCTCTGCGGGACCTCGCCTAGGGTTCCCCCATCCGCTGGGATTATGCTCTTGGACCGATCAGGGCTATTGCGATCGAAAGAAGGATTCACCAACCTCAAGAGAGCTCAATGAGATATTTCATCAAGAGATTCATGTTTTCTACCACGCTTGCTTTGAATTATAGCTAAATAGATCATGAGAAAGGCTCGGTTCATCATAAGAATGATTTAATCCGTTCTGAAACATCATGCAACGATTCCGGAGATCTGGTATAAATAGCCAGCGGCGGGCGGATACATGGGGGATCGATGTGAGGATGAGCACCCTGATGCTTACGAACGCTCTCGCTTACAACGTAGGGCTGATCCTCACGGCATTGGGTATGACCGTGGGGATGCACCTGATGACCATAGCCCTGAACATAGCTCTAGCCTACCTGCTCTCCCACTACTCTATGGGCCTTTCCAGCTAGTTCTGTCATCGAAGATCCGCTCTTTACTCCTCGTTGAGAGCACGAGCATCACTAAAGCCGCCAGCTGTCCGACCAGCGTGAAGCACACCCCCACCTCGAGGAGCCTCATCTCGATGAAGTACCCAAATATCGTTGCGCTGAGAAGACTCCCAACCCCGTAAAAGGTGTTGAATATCCCATAGGCGCTCCCCCTCTGCTGCACCGGCACGATAGTGCTTATGGCTGCCCTGTATATTGATTCCTGCATCCCCAGGACGAGACCGTAGAACACAGCTGCCATCAGCAGGCTCATCCTGCCGCCTAGGAGCGTCAGAACGGATGGAAGGATTGATATGGAGAAGGGAAGGCAGAGGAAAATCCTCCCGAATCTATCGAACATGATCCCCGCGAAGAGGGCTGAGAGCATGTCCACTCCCTGAATCAACGTGTAAAGCATGGCAGCTATGCTGGGGTTGAATTCCTCGCTCGAAACGAGCACTATCAGCGAGACGTGAATTAGGGCTATAGTGTTCAGGAAAACCGAGATGTTGTAGAGCCAGAACTCACGATCGTAAGGGAGGATGCCGGCTCTCGAGACGGGATCCTCCCCGGGCCTCAAGGAGGAGTAGTTCCTGTAAACGTGAAGGACTGAGATCATTAATGCAAGATACGGTATGAACATCGCTGAGAAGGCGAGTAAGTAGTTATTAGATGTGAAGAGCAAGATTAGTCCCATTGACAAGGGTCCCAGGATGGCGCCGGCCTGATCCAAGGCTTCATGAAGGCCGAAAGCCTTACCAGAGCCCACTCCCTTGGAGATGATGGATATAAGAGAATCCCTCGCCGGCGACCTTATGGCCTTCGCTATTCTCTCGATCATTATGAGCGTTATGACCACGGGCAGAGCATTGGAGAGGCCTATAAGAGGTATCGAGACTATCAGGGCGTAACCCAGGACATAGAACTTCCAGTGGGACCTTGTCAAATCGACGAGTATGCCCGCCACCAGCCTGAGGGTGAGGGCTATGAACTCGGAGAATCCGGATATCAGGCCCACTAGGAGCGCTGATGCGCCTAGGTAGGCTAGATAAGATGGGATGACCCCCCTGGCTCCCTCGTAGACGACATCCCCCAGGAGGCTGACGAGTCCGAAGAGCGCTATCGCTTTGTACGCCTTAGACCTCTCCATGGCTCGATCACCGTGGGGCATCGCGGCCGCATAAAAATTTGGTGAGTGAAAATGTTGACTTTACCCAAGCAGGTGTAACGAGTAAAGGACAATGGCGGATCCCATCACGATGGATACGTTGTTCACGAGCTTCAGGAGCACGTGCAGGCTGGGGCCCGCCGTGTCCTTGAGCGGATCTCCCACTGTGTCCCCTATCACCGAGGCCTTGTGCTCATCTGATCCCTTCCTTCCACTCCTCTCTATGTACTTCTTCGCGTTGTCCCATGCGGCTCCCCCAGTGTTCATGAGGAAGGCCAGCATTATACCGGCGGCCGTTACCCCTATCTGGAAACCTCCCAGCGAGACGGGGCCGAGCAGGATCCCCACCACTATGGGGGCTATCAGAGAGACCAAGCTAGGAACTATCATCTCCTTCTGAGCGGCTCTCGTACTGATATCAACGCACTTAGCGTAATCTGGCTCATTTCTTCCCTCGAGTATCCCAGGGATCTCCCTGAACTGTCTCCTCACCTCCTTTATCATCTCCCAAGCCGTTTTGCCTACGGCCCTTATAGCCCTGCTCGAGAAGAAGAAAGGCAGTATCGCTCCGGCCAGTAGTCCCACCAGGGTCACCGGCTGCATGAGGTTGAATTCCTCTATCTTCACCACGTCAACGTAGGCTTGGAAGAGGAGGAGCGAGGCCATTGCGGCGCTTCCCATCGCGAACCCCTTGGCCAAGGACTTCGTGGTGTTTCCAGCTGCGTCCAGAACATCCTTCACCTCGCTTCCGACCTCCTCCTCTATGCCAGCCATCTCTATTATACCGCTGGCGTTATCTGCTATTGGCCCGTAGCCGTCCATCGCCAGTATTATGCCCGTGAGTGAGAGCATCCCTATCGTGGCGGCTACAGTCCCATAGATGCCCGCGAAGTGGGCCGGTATTCCATTGAGCTGCCCGTATATTCCCCCGAGGTAGTAGGAGGCTCCCAGAGCCGCGAGCACCGATATCACCGGTACGGCCGGTGCCTCCATCCCGACCGCGAGGCCGGACAGTATTGTAGTGGCCGGACCCGTCTCGGTGGACTTCACTATCTCCAGCACGGGTCCGTGGATCTCGGTGTAGTACTCTATCGCCAACTCTATTATCAGGGCGGCGGCCATCCCCAGAAGGGAGGCGAGATAGAGGTACTCATGACCCTCCCCGAACCAGGAGGTCACCAAGTAGAATAGTATGGCCGTCGTTATCACGGAGGCTATGAGAGCCCTCCTCATCGCAGATACCGGCATCTCACCCTCCCTGGGCTTGATGAAGAGGGAGCCCACGAGCGTGCCCACGATCCCCATGGCTCTGGCCACTAGCGGGAAGAATATGAAGTAAATGTTCCTCGTGAGCAGGTACATGGCGGACCCTATTATCATGGATCCTATGTTCTCAGCGGATATTGACTCGAACAGATCGGCTCCTCTACCTGCGCAGTCTCCAACGTTATCTCCAACGTTATCTGCTATCACAGCTGGATTTCTCGGATCGTCCTCGGGTATGCCGGCCTCAACCTTCCCAACGAGATCCGCTCCCACATCGGCGGCCTTCGTGTATATTCCCCCTCCCAGCTGCGCGAACAGCGCTGCCAGGCTCGCACCGAAGCCGAAGCCCATGATGAGCGTCGGTATCCTCTCTACGTTGCTCCATCCGTTCAGCCACCAGTAGAGGAAGAACATGCCGGAAACCCCTGCTAGGCTCATGGAGACGACCATGAGTCCGAGGACGAGACCACCCAGGTAGGCCACTATCAGGGGCTTCTCCTTACTCTCTCTCGCCGCCTGAGCCACCCTGGTGTTTGTTATGGTGGCGGCATCCATTGAGATGTAGCCA
Source organism: Candidatus Korarchaeota archaeon NZ13-K (assembly GCA_003344655.1). Lineage (NCBI taxonomy): Archaea > Thermoproteati > Thermoproteota > Candidatus Korarchaeota archaeon NZ13-K. The sequence goes on along the minus strand of MAIU01000011.1, from coordinate 11,262 downwards.
GCGAGCAGCGAGGCGATCGTGCCAAGCATGAAGGACATGGAGACGTAAGGGATGCCTCCATGCTGAATGAGGTCCAAAATGTAGACGAAAGCGCCTATCACCACCATGACTGAGAGGATGACCTTGTACTGCCTGTGCAGGTAGGCCTTGGATCCCCTCCTTATGGCCTGGCTTATCCTGACCATCCTCTCGTTTCCAGGGTTCATTCTGGCTATGAGATACCTTAGGAGCAGGGCGATCAAGATGCCCGAAATGGTCGATGCGGCTATCACCAGTTCCCAGAGCACCTTCATCACCCGGGGCCCGGTCAGGCTGATCAATTAAAAAGTTTACCTGCCGAATCGGATCGCACCCCCAGCATGGTAAAAATATTTTACTAAAAAGGCTCCCCGGTCCGGCGGACCTCATGGCCTCCCCAGGAACCTCCACCTCACCCCCTTAGGGGTATCCTGCACCTCGAAGCCGAGATCCCTCAGCCTGGCCCTTATCTCATCGGCCAGATCGTACTCCCTCCTGGCCCTCAGGGTCTCCCTTATGCTGAGCACGAGGGAGATCAGGGCACTGAGCGTGCCCTCATCGGAGCCCCTCTCAATCCTCAGCCCCAAGATGTCGAATATCTCGGAGAAGACAGCCAGGACCTCGGACTTCCCTTCATCGCTGATCTTCCCCTCCCTCTCGGAGTAAGCGTTCACCTCCCTGACAAGCTCATGAAGCTCACCTATCGCTTCGGCCGTGTTCAGGTCGTCCATCATGCTCCTGAGGAACGCGCTCCTCCTCTCCCTGACTCTCCTGAGAAAACTCCCCTCATCCTTGCTCTCGCCCGTCTCGATCCTCCTGAAGTTCTCTAGGCAGTTCAGTATCCTCTCGTAACTCCCCTTCGCCTGCTCCAGGTGATCCCATCTGAAGTCTATGGGTGACCTGTAATGCCTGGAGAGGAGGAATAGCCTGAGCGCATTAGCATCGTACCTTCCGAGGGCCTCCCTTATCGTGACGAAGTTCCCCAGGGACTTCGACATCTTCTCCCCCTCCACGGTCAGCAGGCCCGTGTGGATCCAGTACTTCACGAAAGGTTTCTCACCCGTCAGGCTCTCGGCCTGCGCTATCTCCGCCTCGTGATGTGGGAATGAGAGCTCGATGGCACCTCCATGTATGTCATACTGCTTGCCGAAGTGCTTCATGGAGATGGCCGTGTCCTCTATGTGCCAGCCCGGTCTGCCGTAGCCCCAGGGTGATTCCCAGCCGAACTCCTCCCTGGGCCTGTTCCTCCAGAGGGCGAAGTCCCCGGGGTTCCTCTTGGTGGGATCGGGCTCTATCCTATGGACCCTGAGATCCTCAGGCCTCTGACCCGATAGCCTCCCATAGTCGGGGAAGGTGGTTATATCGAAGTAGACCCCACTCTCCGTCACGTAGGCGTTGCCCCTCCTGAGGAGCCCCTCTATCTGCTCGAATATCTCCTTGATGTAGTCAGAGGCCCTAGCGTAGAGGTTCACGCTGGTCACGTTAAGGGCCCTCATGTCCTCATAGTAGTGGCTCTCGAACTCCCTGGCCAGTTCGATCGGGTGCCTGCCCTCCTCCAGGGCCCTGTTCACTATCTTATCATCAACGTCCGTTATGTTCTGGAGGTAGAAGAGCGAGTAACCCAACCTCCTGAGGAACCTGGCCAGCGTATCGTAGAAAACGTAAGTCCTGGCGTGCCCAAGGTGAGAGTAATCGTAGACCGTGGGACCGCAGACGAACATGAAGACCCTTCTCCCAACCAGGGGCTCGAAGGGCTCGAGTCTCCTCGAGAGGGTGTTGAAGACCATCAGCTCAGCAAAGTCGGTCACCCATGTCGAGCACCGGGTGACCGTCGGCTAAGGCTTATATAAGCCTTTCCTCCCGGTGAGCCCGTGAGGTACCCCCCTGCTGGAGAGAGCATCTTGATATCCCTCACCTTCATGCTCCTCACGATCCTCCTCCTGATCCTGACGGGCGCCGTCAGCTTCAGGGAGGTGAGGAAGGAGCAACAGGTCCTGGGTGGCGTGAAGCTCCCGGATCCCGTTCTCAAGGGGGAGGTTTCCGTGGAGGAGGCCCTCAGCAGGAGGAGATCCGTGAGGGAGTACAGGAACGACCCGCTCACGCTGGCAGAGCTCGGGCAGCTCCTCTGGGCGGCCCAGGGGATAACGTTGCCATCGAGCGGTTTCAGGACAGCCCCCAGCGCGGGGGCAACATATCCGCTCGAACTCTACGTCTCGGTCAGGCGTGGAGGAGTCGTGGGACTACCGGCCGGCATATATCACTATGATCCCCTCACGCACTCACTGGAGCTCGTGAAGGAGGGGGACTTCTCATCGGATATCTACAGGGCATCCCTGAACCAGGAGTGGGTGAGGAGGGCAGCCGCATGCATAATAATAACGGCGGACTTCAGCAGAACGACATCGCGTTACGGCGCGAGGGGGGAGAGGTACGTCTACATGGAGGCCGGTCACGTGGGCCAGAACATATACCTTCAGGCGACCGCCCTGGGGCTGGGCACTGTGGCTGTGGGAGCCTTCCACGATGATCAGCTCAAGTCGATAGTAGGGTGTGAAGAGGATCCAATATACCTGTTCCCGGTGGGGAGAAGGTGAACGAGCTTCTGATAGTGCTGGATCATCACGCCTTGGGCTACATCTCCCTCTGGTACGGGGCGGCGACACTCTTAACTGGGGTGAGCCTCCTCCTGGCTCAGAGGAAGCCTCTCCTAAGAAAAATAAGGTATCTGAGACTAATCCATACTCTTCTCGGCATCGCAACATCTATAATGGGTCTTCTGACGTATATAGCCACCCTCTAAGGAAAAAAGATGTCAGGGCTTCTGTGGTGGGTACTGGCTGGTGTCCTCGTAGAACCAGATCACGATCTCACCGTCAGAGAGGGCGTACTTGTCAGCAGCCACTGGACCGAGCATCCAACCGGAGCTCCTGTCCCAATACCACCAGATCCAGTAATAGGGGTGCTCGTTCCTCACACCGTTTATCGAATCCACGAAGCATCCCATGCCCGGGTGCTCCGTGTAGCTCACCTCAGCCACCTTGGCGGTGGCCTCCAGGAGCGTCGCGCCGCTCCTCAGGGAGGTGGAGTTATGCCACTCCACGGTCCCGTTCTTGTACTTGATCCCTATGTCAACCCTTATGAGCCTCTCGCTCCCCCGCTGCGGTAGGAGGACCTGCTGGAGGTAGAGGGATGTCATGACGAGCGCCCAGAGCAAGGATAGGATAGCCACGGCCTTGAGAGTCCTCCCGCTCATACGGATCTATGGATGGATAATCCATCCATAAAGCTTATAATATTTGCGCTCCACTTCAGGATGAATTGATGGTCCTGAGTGAGCTCAAGTACGCGATGGAGAGGCTACCCGGCCCGCTACCGAATTACAATCTACTGCACGCACTCCTCCTGCTGTTTCTGCTGGAGGAGGGCCGGCTGGGGAGGAAGAGGATATCTCAACTGATGGAGCTCGGCGAGGGGAGCGTCAGGAACCTCCTTAGCAAGCTGAGGGAGATGGGGTGGGTGGATTGCAGGAAGGAGGGATGCTTCCTAACCGATTTAGGTGTTAAGAAGGTGAAGAATCTCAGAGAATGTTTAATCGGGCCTGTGAAAATAGAGTTGAGGGAGATAATAAAGGGGGATGCCTACGCCACGCTGGTCAGGTGCGTCAATTACTCGGATGTGCTGGAGCTGAGGGATGAGGCGGTTAGGGCCGGCGGGAAGGGGGCTGTGATACTGAGGAAGCAGGGAGGGACCTTGATCTTTCCGGAGACTGGGGAGATGGTCTCCAAATATGCTCCTAACGATGATAGGCTGCTCGAAAATTCCCTCAGGCCTGCCGAGGGTGATCTAGTGATCCTGGGAATGGGGGAGAGCCCGAGATCATCTAAGCTCTCCTCCCTGGCCCCCTCTCTCATGGCCATCCAGGGACCCGCCTTCTCCAGGCAGATTCAAACTGGCAACCTTTAAAATTGCTGGAAAAGCCGGAGGCTGGGTGCGAAGCTGAGCTGGTCGATACTCGAGGCGCTGAGGAGGAACCCTGAGATACTGAGGGAGAACCTCAGGAAGAGGTTCCTCCCACTCGATACTCTGGAGAGAGCATTGGAGCTGGATAGGAGGTGGAGAGAGGCAGTCACGGAGCTTAACTCCCTCAGGGAAAGGAGGAATGAGGTGAACAGGGCCATCCCCAGGGCCGATCCGGGGGAGAGGGAGGAGCTCATAAGGACCGCCAAGGAGCTGGGGGAGAGGATAGAGCTGCTGGAGAAGGTAGTGGAGGAGCTCTCAAACGAGAGGGATCAGGTTCTACTATCCATGCCGGCCATAATAGATGAGAGCGTGCCCGTGGGTCCTGATGAGAGCTATAACAAGCCGGTGAGGTTCTGGGGAAGGCCGAAGGTACCGAGAAACAGGCTGGATTCCTTCATGGAGGAGACCAGGGGCTTCGATGTCGAGTACGAGGTGATAGACTGGGAACCCTCGGGCCACGCTGACGAGCTGGAGCTAGTCCTCAAGCAGGTGGACACGCTGAAGGCAGGGCAGGTGGCCGGCAGCAGGTTCTTCTATCTCTTCAAGGACATAGTCTGGCTTGAGCAGGCCCTGATACTATTCGCCCTGGATAAGCTGACCAGGAAGGGCTTCTTGCCCGTGATACCGCCTTACATGATGAGGAGGGACCACTACCTCGGGGTGATCGATCTCCCCACGTTCGAGGACAGCATATACAAGGTGGAGGGGGAGGATCTCTACCTCATAGCCACCTCGGAGCATCCCCTGGTAGCTATGCACGCCGGGGACACTTTCGTGGAGGAGGAGCTTCCCAAGCTATACGTCGGGCTCAGCCCCTGCTTCAGGAAGGAAGCGGGCACTCATGGGAAGGACACAAAGGGCATCTTCAGGGTCCACCAGTTCACTAAGGTGGAGCAGATAGTTTTCTCAAAACCGGAGGAGAGCAGTTACTGGCATGAGAGGCTCATCGAGAACGCTGAGGAACTGTACAGGGAGCTCGAGATACCTTACAGGGTGGTCAACATAGCCTCAGGGGATCTAGGGGCCAGCGCGGCCAAGAAGTACGATCTAGAGGGATGGTTCCCATCCCAGGGGAGGTACAGGGAGCTGGTCAGCTGCAGCAACTGCGTGGACTGGCAGAGCTACAGGCTGAGGATAAAGCTGGACAGGAGGGGGAGGAGGGAGTTCGTACACACGCTGAACAGCACAGCCCTCGCCACCACCAGAACGATAAGCGCTATAGTTGAGAACCACCAGAGGGAGGACGGGAGCGTGGTCATACCGAGGGCCCTGAGGAGGTATCTGGAGCCCTTCGAGGAGGCCCCTAAGGAGGAGATAGTCCCATTGAGGGAAAAAATATTGAAGGGATGATCAGAAGACTATCTTGCCGGGGTTCATTATGCCGTTGGGATCTATCGTCTGCTTTATCATCCTGACCATCTCGACGTAGCCCTCTCCCCTGACGGCCTTTATCTCCTCCAGGAAGAGCTCCTTCTTGGCCAGGCCTATCCCATGCTCGCCGCTTATCGCCCCCCCAAGCCTTATTGCCAGCTCTCCCGTCTTGATGAAGAGCTCCTTCGCCCTCCTCAGCTGATCCTCGTCCCTGGGGTCGAAGCATATGTTGGGGTGCAGGTTACCATCGCCCGCGTGCCCGAACACGGGCATCCTCAACCCGTACTCCTTCCTCATCCTGTCCAGCTCCCTGAGGGCTATCATGAGCTTCGACAGGGGAACAGTTATGTCCTCCAGAAGGACTCCCGGATACGCCCTGGTCACCGCTGCGTAGGCGCCCTGCCTGGCCATGTAGAGCCTCTCCATCTCCTCCGGATCATCGCTAGTGCTGGTCCTCCCTCCGCTCTCCCTCATGACACCCTCAACCTCCCTGGCTATCCTCCAGACGCTCTCCCTGGGACCGTCGACATCCGCCATCACCATCGCCTCAGCCACCTCTATGCCGTATCCCAGGGACTCGTTCACTATCTCGATGGTCTCCCTGTCTAGGAGCTCCAGTATCATGGGCACGTAGCCCCTCCTCCTTATCTGGGATATCGCCTTGCCGGCGTCCTCTATCCTGTCGAAGACCCCGAGTACCCTGACCACCTTCTCCGGCAGGGGGTAGATCTTGAGCCAGGCCCTAGTTATGACCCCCAGGGTCCCCTCGGATCCGATGAAGAGGGACATCAGATCGGGGCCCCACCTCCACTTGTAAACGGGCTCCCCTATCCTGAGCCTTCTCCCTCCGGGCAGGATCACCTCCATGGCAAGGATCCAGTTCTTCATGACACCGAACTTGGCCCCTCTGAGGCCGCCGGCGTTCTCGGCTATGGCCCCTCCTATAGTTGCTATCCTGGAGCTCGCCGGATCCGGTGGGAAGAAGAAGCCGTGCTCCCTGCAGGCCTTATCTACCTCAAGCACCGTGGCACCGGCCTCGGCCATGACGTAACCATCATCTATGTTCACCTCTATCCTGTTCATCGGCGTAAGATCCAGCAGGATCGCGTTGGGCACCGCCGGAACGGGACCTCCGCTCAGGGAGGTGCCGCTCCCCCTGGGGACGACTGGGACTCTCCTCCTGTCCGCCAGCTCCAGGACGGCCCTCACATCCTCCTCGCTGTGCGCCCTGATGACGGCGGCCGGAGGTTGCTTGAACTCCGTGCTTGCATCTAAGCTGTAGGAGTAAAGCTCCTCCGGCTCCGTGAACACCTTCTCCCTACCTATCCTCCTGATCAGCTCGGAGAGGAGTTCCCTCACGCTCTCCTCACTCAACATTTTATCACCTCCCATCAAGGGCGAGCTGATCTCCGCCCCTCAGGAGGGCTCCCGAGTAGATTGCGTAGGCCCTCCCGTAGACTATCAGCTCCTGGGCATGAAGGCCCGCGGGGCACTCCTGCGAGCACCTCCCGCAGAGGACGCATGTGTAGAGCCTGTCCAAGACCTCCCTGGGTCTGACGGGATCCCCTCTGACCAGGGAGTTTATGAGGGTCATCCTGCCCCTCGAGGACCTGCTCTCTAGCCTGCCCATGGCCTTCGATGTGGGGCACTCAACGTTGCAGAAGCCGCACTTCTTGCACCTATCGGTCTCCCTCATCAGGACATATGCCAGGTCATCGAGGCTCAGGCTCTCGAAGCGAGGGCTCCTCGGGAAGACCCTGTACCTCCTGAACTCCGGTCTGACGGGATCCTCCTTCCTCGCGTTTCCCATTGCCTCGGCGAGCAGCGATGCCAGGTCCCAGACATCGACCTCATGCCCTATCGTCTCGAAGCCCGTCCTGAGCATGAGCATGCAAGCTGGGCATGACGTCAGGACGAGCTCCGCACCCGTCCTCCTGAGCTCCTCCACCCTGTCCAGGGAGACTCTCCTGGCTACTTGAGGCTGTGTGAGCTCCAATCCACCGTCCCCGCTGCACCCGGTGAAGATGCCCCTCCTCGCCGGCTCCACGAGCTCGACCCCATCTATCCTGGAAAGGATGAACCTGACCTCATCAACAACGCCGAGCGTCCTCGCGAGGTAGCAGGGATCGTGGTAAGTGACCCTCAGCCTCCTCCCCAGATCGAACCTAAGGCCCAGCTCAGCAATCCTCTCGGCCACGACCTCAACGAAGTGATAGGCCTCTATGTTCCAATCCCTCACGAACTCGGGGTAGTAGAGCCTGAAGGCCGTGGCCACTATAGGATCGAGCGTTATGATCCTCCTAACCCCCAGATCCTTCAGCCTCCTGTGGACCCAGCTTGCATGCTCCCTGAACTCCCTCAGGAGGCCATATGTGTGAAGGGCGACTCCCGAGGGTGGCTCCTCCTCGAAGAGGTACCCGATCCCCACGCCCAGGCCCTTGAGCACCTTAACGGCATCCTGAAGGGCCCTCTCGTACTTCTTGTTTATCCCTCCCCATAGGGCATTGACGCTAACAGTGTATATGCCGAGCTTCCTCATGATAGGCGCTACCTTGGCCAGTTCATTTATACCCATGAGACCCTCGACCCTCCTGAGCATCCTGAAGGCTCCTTCCGAGTAGCCCATGACGGGGTACATCTCGCCCGCGTAGAAGATGGTGCCATCCACGGGTCCCCTCTCTATGATCCCCTGGGCCCATCTGACCCTCCTCTCGGTCCCCACTCCGAGGACGTCTCCGGCCTCCTTCGTGTTCTCGGCGGCGAACCTCACTACCTCCGGTATAACGGATGTCATAATGCCCCCTGACCGTAGCGAAACATCTCTTATTAAGCTTAACATCCGTGGCCTCTGTTCACGCGATGGAACCCCTCGGGAAACCCCGGCGAGCATCTCGCCTTAGTTAGAAAATGAAACATGATCCGGGGAGGTCGCGATGCTGTGAGTCCGAGGACCTCATGGCAATGCTTTTATATTCCCAGGCCCTCCCCATCCGGTGCCGATCTTGAGGAGGGATCGAGAAACTTAGGGATCAGCCCAGCCGAGCGATCAGGAGACTTTTGAGTGCTTCCTCAGGGAGGTGCTCCTTTTGGTCAGGGTGATCTTGCCGGACGGGAGTGTCCTGAACGCGAGCGAGGGTAGGAGGATATTGGAGGTTATACCCAAGGGAGTGGGGCTCGTTGCCAAGGCATCGGGGAGGCTGCTGGACCTCTCGACAACGATAAGGGAGGAGCTTGGGGAGATAAAGGTGCTCGACTTCAGCGATAGGGAGGGCAGGGAGACCTACTGGCACACGACCTCCCATATACTTGCGCATGCGGTGAAGAGGCTATTCAGGGAGGCGAAGCTGGGGATAGGGCCTGCGATAGAGGAGGGCTTCTACTACGAGTTCGATCTGGGTGGTAGGGCCTTCTCGCAGGAGGACCTGGAGAGGATAGAGGAGGAGATGAGGGCCATAGCTGGGGAGGACCTGCCGATAGTGAGGGAGGAGCTTAGCAGGAATGATGCCATAGCCCTCTTCAAGGAGGCAGGAGAGCCCTACAAGGTTGAGCTCCTGGAGGAGATGGATGATTCCGTGGTATCCATATACAGGCAGGGTGAGTTCTTCGACCTCTGCAGGGGCCCCCATCTCCCCTCCACGGGCTACGTCAAGTACCTGAAGCTGCTCCAAGTATCCTCTTCCTACTGGAAGGGTGAGGAGGGGAACCCGGTGATGCAGAGGATCTACGGGATATCTTTTCCCTCCAAGGAGATGCTGGATGAGTTTCTGATCAGGAGAGAGGAGATCAGGAAGAGGGATCACAGGGTGATAGGCCCCCAGCTTGACCTGTTCTCCATGCCATCTGAGGTCATAGGTCCGGGTCTGGTGATATGGCACCCGAGGGGGGCCAGGGTGAGGCGCATAATAGAGGACTTCCTGGTCAGGGTTCACCTCAGCAGGGGCTACGAGCTCGTCTACTCCCCCCACATAGCCTACAGCAACCTCTGGAGGATCTCGGGTCACTTGGACTATTACAGGGAATTCATGTACGTCTTCGAGAAGGAGGGCATTGAGCATGCCGTCAAGCCGATGAACTGCCCCTTCCACATACTCGTATACAAGTCCAGGAGGAGGAGCTACAGGGAGCTCCCGCTCAGGCTCTTCGAGCTGGGGACCGTCTACAGGTTCGAGAGGTCAGGCGTGCTTCATGGCCTGCTGAGGGCCAGGGGCTTCACCCAGGACGATGCTCACGTGTTCACCCCACCCGAGCTGCTCGAGGACGAGGTGATGAGCATAATAGAGCTGGATGAGTACCTGATGAGGGCCTTCGGCTTCGAGGAGCTGAAGGTGGAGGTGTCGACATGGGACCCGAGGAGGAGGTCAGAGTACATGGGCTCCGATGAGGAGTGGATGGAGGCCCAGTCGGCCCTGGAGAGGGCCCTGATCAAGAGGGGCTACTCCTACGAGGTGATGGAGGGGGAGGCAGCTTTCTACGGCCCGAAGATCGATATGAAGCTTGTGGACTCAATAGGCAGGGAGTGGCAGCTCAGCACGATACAGCTGGACTTCAACCTGCCCAAGAGGTTCGATCTGAGGTACGTCAGGGCGGATGGAACCGAGGGTCACGTTGTGATGATACACAGGGCACTGCTAGGGTCCATAGAGAGATTCATGGGGATCCTTCTGGAGCACTACGCCGGGAACCTGCCGCTTTGGGTGGCCCCCATCCAGGTGAGGGTGCTTCCCGTCTCGCAGGCGCACGAGGGCAAGGCGGAGGAGCTGCTCAACGCCCTCAGGAGCAGGGGGGTGAGGGCGGATATCAGGAGGGCCGATTCCACCCTCAGCTACAGGGTGAGGGAGAGCGAGCTCGAGAAGATCCCGATAATAGCGATAGTCGGGGACGAGGAGGTCAGGCGCGGGACGATCTCCGTCAGGGTGAAGGGTAGGGGCAGGGTTGGGAGCATGAGCCTGGATGAGTTCATGAGCGCTTTCAGCGGGGAGCTGCTCCCGCCGGACATGCGGTAATATTTTTAATTTTTAAGGCGCCTCAAGTCGCATGAGATCGAAGCCTACCGCCCTCGCTCTCTCGGCGGTGTGCGTTCCCCTTGCCTCAATATTCGTGGCGATACTCCTCTCGCCATGGTTCAGATGGGAGAGAAATGCGCTGAGCGATTTGGGGCATGCAATCAAGAGCGAGGTGGCTCCCATATTCAACCTGGGACTTGTGACTGGAGGTCTGCTCTTCCTGATCTTCTCAGCGTTCTACATGCACAGGAGGTATCCTCTCACATCCAAGCTGATGATACTCGCCTCCTACTTCCTGATGCTGATAGGGACCTTCGACGAGGTTTACGGGTTCCTTCACTTCATCGTCTCCCTCGCCTTCTTCATCATGCTCGCTTTCGCAGCCCTTGCCTATAGCTACGAGTCGGGGAGGAGCTATCCGGTGGCAATAACATTGGTGATAGGGATCTCATGGGCCCTCCAGCTCTCCGGAATCTGCGAGTGCGGGGCATCCGTTCCTGAGATGATATCCGTCCTAGCGTCTCTGATATGGTTCGCCGATGCCCTGAGGAACCTGCGGAAATCATCATCCTGGGGCTAGCTGGCCTAGTTGCATGGGCGGATCGAGGGGACGATCTTGGAGCGAATAGGCATAGATCCCACCTCAGGTCGCCTCCTCAGCGTATTTGGGGGGATGATCAGTGGTATTGGCTTGCTGCGCGAGGCAGTGAAACGAAACCTTATTATCTCTCCAAGCTCGGGTCCTAGGTGTCCCTCATGCCGGTCGAGAGGGTGGAGATCTACACTGTCGATCTACCGTACAAGAAGCCGTTCACGATCTCGATGGGGACCTCGGTGAGCAGCACGGACG